>JAZQYS010000001.1:0-3124 GCA_045633645.1 Victivallaceae bacterium
GCCGCTGAAATATGTTCAGTATAATACAGCAAATTTCAGGGAAAATTTGCCGGTGTATACAAGAGAGAAGATAAAATATAATATTCATTGTGTGCCGGAGAAAAACATCTTGTTCCTTACTTTTTACCGGCGCGTTTGGGGCGGATTTGGCTGTCATCGTGCGATGTATAAAGTTCCCGATCCGTCAATCAGACAGCGGTTGATCAAAATGTGGAAAAATTTTAAATGAGAAAAATAATGCCCTGTAAAAGATTATCCGGGCAAGGGCAGCTCAATACAATGAGTTTAATTTTGAATAAAAAAATATTGCAGATTTTATTGATAGTAACAGCGATCTTATCAGCACCGCTGTTTCTGTATATTGTATTGTACGTTGCCGTAAATTTTTTCCCGTTTATCGGAACAGTCATTGAGGGAGAGTTGTATTTTCCGGCAGGAAAAGCATTGCTTATCCGCGATGGCAAAGTAAGCAAACTGACCGTTTTTTCAGCGAAAAACAAACCTTATCTGCCGGTGGGACCCTGCAGCTTTCCCGATTATTACAGAAAGGGAAAAATCCGGGATTTCTTTTTTGTCAATAAAAGACAAGTCATCCGGAACTGTGATGACAAAGGCGGGAATTTATGGTATCAGGCAGGTCCTTTTTTGTTTATACTGGATGATTTGTCCGGTATAAATCCGGTCCGTTCATCATATTGGGATGAAATAGGGCAAGACCCTCAAGCTCAAATTATATCAGATGAAAATAATGGTTATTACCGTTTTCAATTCCGTTCTGTTGATAAAGAAAATATTTTGCTCTTAATTGAATCAAAACATTTCAAGCAGCTGATTGAAACTCAACCGTGATTTGAAAAACTGAAAAACGATGATATTTTATAGCGGTATATCAAGTTGTAGGGGAATATTAGAATGGAACTTTTTGTTGTATTCTTTCTGCAATTCATTGCGGGGATTGCGATAGTGGTCAACTTGATTTTGGCCGGAGTTTATGGCGGCTTGTCAGGTTTTATGCGCAATCTGTTGATATTGACCGGAGCTTTTTTATTATGGATTGCCGGAATGATTTTTCTTGCGAATTTACCTTGCAGTAATTCGCAGTTGGAGGTTATTATTTTTGCACTCTTCGGTATCGGAGGCTTTATTCCGTTCGGAATATTGATTTCTCAAGCGTGGAAACAGCAGCGAAAAAAGGAAATTACGGGATATCTTTGCGGCAGTCTGGCTATATTGATTCACTCCGGGGCATTGTTTTTCGTGATTTGCGATACTTGCCTGTTCGAAAGCAACTTTAACGGAGAAAAATTATTTCAAGAAAATCTTATTGATGCCATCTGGCATTTTATGATTCCGGGTACTGTATTATTTTTTCTCCCCGTATTTGCTCTGCTTTTTCTGGGATTTTGTGTGCGGAACATATTTGTTCAAAACAAACAAAAAAACGATATATGCAGGGTTTACACCATGATTTCCGGAATCTGCACCATTATATTTTTTCTGCTTGGCTTGGGATTTTTGGGCTATATTTCACGGTACGTTTAACCGTGGATATTTTTAACATAATCATGCATTGTTTGTTTTTGGGGGTGTTCCCGGAACGTTATCGGAACTTTGATCTTTCGCCGGCTGCCATTGGGGGAACGGCGCGTTCAATCAAACGCCATTGCAAAACTTATTTCGTCTGAGAGATTCCACGCCTTTTTCACCCTTTGGAACCGGATTTATTTCTGCACGCAAGTTACTGATCGTTCCGGAACCAGACAGTCAGAGTATTTTCTTCACAGATAAGATTTCCCGCTGCTGCATATTCACAAAGTTCCCTGCCGCGCCACTGCACAGATACGCCGGAATCCGCAACTTTGCCCCTTGAGTCTTCGGCAAGAACCAGAGGTCCGCGCATGACGGCCGTAAATTTTCCGTCCGGAGAAAGGATTTCTTTCAACGTGAAGTCAAATTCCATTTCAATTGTATCCGCTGCGCCTCCGACGTGGGATAATTCAAGGTAAACACTCCTTGTAAACTCAACAGGAACTCCGTTGAATTTCACACTTTTTAAAAATGCGGGTGTTCTCAAGCGCAGAACTTTATCTTCAGGATCATCAAAGGAAATTTTTGCCTGCGGTTCAAAGGGATAATTGCCGGTAATATGCAGCGCGCCGGAGTCAAGAGCTTCAAACAAATTGACTGTAATACAGTTTCCGTTTTCAAGTACGGCAAACTCTGCCGCAACAACCAGCCCCTCCGGTCCCTGAGCGCGGCAGCAGTCATGACCTCCGAAGGGTTTGCCGTGGGTACGCAGAATCTGGTCATAGGCATATTTTTTGTATCCTCCTCCCGTCAGCGGTGTCGGATTGGCATGAATCCAGTTGGAGCCGTCAGGACCCCAGGCACCGAGCAAGGCATTGTAGAGGGCTCTTTCAATTGCATCGGCAAAAGTCATATCATCTGTCAACTGCAAAAGGCGCAGACAGTAACGCATCCAGGTTACCGTAACACAGGTTTCTCCCAAAGCTCCGCAATCACTGCGGGTCTGACGGAGTGCACCGTCGAACCAGAATTCGCCCATTCTGTCTTTTGCTCCGCCTGTACCGGTAATGAAAATTTCGTGTTCAAGAACAGCTTTACCATATTTTGCAGCAATGCGGTTCCAGTCTGGATTCGTTTCAAGCATGGCAAGTTCGGCAAGTCCCTGAAAACAGCTGGTCATTTCATAGGCTTTGCCGTTGCCCAAAACCGCAGGGGCAATGCCCAGATCGCAGCATTCATAAATATTGCCCAGACCGGAACAACCGCGTTCAATGATATATTGGGCAAATGCACGGTATTTGCTGTTGCCGGTCAGTTTCCAGAGAGAAACGACTGCGCCGAGAATACTTGATGCAGGCAGTCCGTTGTGGTTGCCGCATTCAAGAATATCCATTTTATCCGGACCGATAAAAGACATCAGATAATCAAGGGCCCGGCAGCAGCATTCAAGCACTTCAGGATCCGGATTGAGCAGTTCATAATAACGGATCAATCCCAGGATGGAATATTTGCGTCCCCAGATATCCCAGGCGGTCAGCTGCTGATCGCAGGGATAAGTGCTGATGCTGCCGTCAGGCGTCTGGGTTTTCATCATATC
>JAZQYS010000002.1:0-2510 GCA_045633645.1 Victivallaceae bacterium
TTCAGGAACGCCGATACGCGTACTTACACCGCTGGAGCAAAGTCAGCGGTATCGATACTAACAATTCCTTTGACCTTTCTGTGTGGCGGCATCGATTTACGGTGTCGCCTTTTTTATTTGCAATACAATAAAATCATCTTAAAAATCGTTACATTGTACAGAAACATTTATAAATCCGGGAGGAAATACCAGTGTTGAAATTTTGTCTTTTTCTGTGTGCCGTATCCACGATATTCAAAGTCTTTGCTTCAGCTGAGTGTGATGAAAGCGGTGCCTGTGCTCTGCCGGGTTCATCGAGCGAAAAAGGATCAAGTGTGTTGTCTCCTGTTGGAAAAAATAGTATCAAGAATATAAAGCAGCCGCCAAGATTATCAACATTAAAAGGGAAAAGAATTGCTATTGTCGGCGGAAGTTTTATGGCATCTGTCACCCATCCGGAACTGAAAAGATTGATTTTAAGAGATTATCCGGATGCCCGGATTTATGTTTTGAAAGAAATCGGATCGGCAGGTCCGTGGCCCGGTCCGGGGGTTGTACGTCATCAGAAAGATGATTTTATGAAGAAACTGAAGGAGTTGAAAATAGATGCCGTTATTTCAGGCAATGGCGGATGCGGACTTTGTACGCCCAAAGAAATGGGTTCTTGTATCGCCGCAGAATATTCAGGAATTCCTTCAGTAATGATCGCGGCTCCGGGATTTGCCGATCAATCCCGGAAAGTCGCGAGAATTGCAGGAGTATCCATACCGCGGGTTGCGGTTTATCCGGGAGCATTTTCAGCTCATACAAGAGATGAATTGTTGAAAAACACAAGAGAAGTCTTGTATCCGCAGATCATAAAAGCATTAACTGAACCTTTTTCTGCTGAAGAAATACGCAATGCTGAAGAAAATGATACGGAGAGTAAAATTTCTTACAGCGGAAATTTGGATGAAATCAATCTGTATTTTACACAGAACGGGTGGACGGATGGCTTGCCGATCATTCCGCCGACAACGGCAAGAGTTGCCGAATTTATGAAATATACCGACTATGCTCCCGGGGACGTTATCGCAACGATACCGCCAACTTACCGCAAAGCAACAGCAGAATTGGTCGCAGTAAATGGCGTTATGGCAGGATGTCCTCCGGAATATATGCCTATATTGATTGCATTCACAAAAGCTATGACCGATGGTGATTTCAGGAGAACTCTGGCAAGCACCCACGCATGGACTCCATACGTCATATTGAATGGTCCCCTTGCACGACAATTGGAGCTTGACTGCGGGCAAGGCGAAATTTCAAATATCCGTAACGCAAAAATCGGACGCTTTATCAATCTTGCTATGCTGAATCTCGGCGGTTATCACATAAAAGAAAACCGCATGGGAACATTCGGGTATCTTATGCCGTGGTGCTTGGTGGAAGATGACATAATGGCGGTCAAATTGAATTGGCGGCCTTATCATATGCAGCAGGGATTCAAGCTGAACGACAATGTTTTGACGGCCTCTTCAGCTCTCTGCTGGGGAAATAATCTGGCTCCGGCAACGGCAAAACCGCAGAAAATCATGGAACTTATGGCACAGGATGCTGTGGAAAAGCAGCAATTTGCCATTGGCAGCGGTACGCCATTTGTATATCGTGCAATGCTGATAACCGGCAATGTTGCAGCTGATTTGCAAAAAGGATATACGAGCAAGGAAATCTTGGAGAAAGCACTTATTGAAACTGCCAGACAGCCGCTTGCTGCCAGAGTTTATGCCAATTACTGGGCAAACCCCGGAAGCTCTTTTAATGAAAATACCTATTCTTTGCGGCGACACTCCTATATGATAGGCAGGAAGGAAAATGCACGGGAAACATCCGTCCCACCGTGGCTGGAATGGACCGGAGCAGATAAAGTGGAGACAGTTCCCGTAATGCAACAGGGAAAAACTGCAATTATCATTACAGGCGATGCCAACCGCAACAAAACCATGTGTGTACCGGGAGGCGGTTTCACTTCGGTAAAAATAGAACTTCCGCGCAACTGGGATGAACTTATGGCGAAAGCCGGATATAAACCTCTGTCATCATTTTATTTGACTTCTGAACTTGCTCCATCAAGTCAGCCACAGCAATTCAAAAACTACCGTCAACGCAGACCGCAAAGACAGCAGTGGCAACAAAGGCAGCAAAATCGTTATCGAAGCTATTGATAAAAAACTCGCCTTGCTGTTTGTAAAACAAGGCGGCAGTTCCGTTTCGGCGGCACTACTTAACGGTGTCGCCTTTTTCTTTGCCGGAAAGGGGCGTGTTGCGGCGGTTGTTCCCGTGGTCGGCTCGTTGTTCTATTACGCTCTTGTTTGCCGCCGTGTTGCCCTGTTTTTGAAACCTTTCCAACTCCGTTTTTACAGATTGTATATACTCTTTCCACATAGACCTTTGATTTTAAGGTAAGAGGTCTTTCGCAGAAGTCGCCAGTTGAGTAATAGCGGTAAACCGAAATTCGGCATATTCAGTTTATAGCGTTATTTTGCCTTGCA
>JAZQYS010000003.1:0-5005 GCA_045633645.1 Victivallaceae bacterium
CTCCCTGCCCAATGAAGGACTCTGGATCGTTATCTTTGATACTCTCGTTGCCGTTTGTGCCGGATTGATTATTTTTCCCAGCTGTTATGCCTACAACGTTGCACCCGGTGCCGGTCCCTCCCTGATTTTTATCACCCTGCCGCTGGTTTTCCAGAATATGGCAGGCGGCTGGGTTTGGGGAAGTCTCTTTTTCCTCTTTCTGACGATTGCCGCTTTTTCCACGCTTGTTGCCGTCTTTGAAAATCTTGCCGCTTTCGGAATTGATGAGTTGAAGTGGTCCCGCAAAAAGTCCTGTACCATTTTCGGTTTGGCTCTGGCTGTTGCTTCTCTGCCCTGTGTTTTCGGATTTAATATTTTAAGTAATTTCCATCCGTTGGGCGGCACCAGCAATATCCTTGACCTTGAAGATTTTATTGTCAGCGATAATCTGCTTCCTCTCGGAGCTCTTGTTCTGACCATTTTCTGCACCCGGAACTTCGGTTGGGGGCAGGATAACTTTTATACAGAAATCAATACCGGAAAAGGATTGAAATTCCCCCGTTTCTTCAGCTTCTATCTCAAGTGGATTCTGCCCCTTGTCATCTTTGCCATCTGGCTGATCGGTATCTGCAAACGCTTCTTCTTTTAGATGAGGGAGTCGGGGAAAGGCGGAAAACCTTTTCAAGAAAAGCGAGGTGTTTTTCAAGTTAAGGACAGTACCTTGTCGGTAATATTTACCTGTATAGGGAACAGAGCCTTTAAAAAAAGGAATTATTTTCTCCACGGGCGGAGATTTTTGTTATCTGCCCGTGTCGGAATCAGAAATTATCATCCTGCCGTTCTTATGCAGACGTTACGCTCCTGCGAATAAGCACACTCCTCAGACAAACTTGCCCCGCATAGTTTTGCAGTAAATCTTTGTAATCACGTTCTGAACAGTCCGAACCGGACAAATAAAAAAACTCCGCAGAAAACAAATCTGCGGAGTTTTTGTATGACTTCAAAAAGTCTTTTAAAAGACTTCTCAGCCGAGACGTGCCTTGAGGGCAGCGAGCTGATCCTTGAGAGCAGCGGGGAGCTTGTCGCCGAACTTGGCGTAGTGTTCCTCGATCATCTCAAGTTCTTTGCGCCAGCCTTCGGTATCGACTTTGAGCAGTTCAGCGATGTCAGCATCAGTGACTTCGTCTTCAATGCCCTGACGGTCGATTCCGTCTTCGGTCGGCAGGATACCGATGGCGGTATCTTTACCTTCGGCAGTACCGGCGCAGCGTCCGAAGACCCATGCCAGAGGACGGCTGTTGTCGCCGAATCCCGGCCACATGAACTTGCCTTCGGCAGTCTTGCGGAACCAGTTGACGCAGAAAATCTTGGGCAGGTTGCCTTTGGCGGCTCCGGCCTTGCCGATGTTCAGCCAGTGCTGGAAGTAATCAGCCATGTGGTAGCCGCAGAAGGGCAGCATGGCGAAGGGGTCACGACGGACGGTACCGGCCTTGACGTCAAGAGCAGCAGCGGTAACTTCGCTGCCGACGGTGGAACCGATGAACACACCATGTTCCCAATCCTTGGACTGATAGACCAGCGGCAGGGTGGTGGGACGGCGTCCGCCGAAGAGGAACGCGGCAATCGGAACACCGGCGGGATCTTCCCATTCGGGAGCGATGGCCGGGCAGTTGGCGGCGCGGGCGGTGAAACGGGCGTTGGGGTGGGCAGCCTTGACAGCGTTGCCATCGGCATCGACCTGTCCGGGTTTCCAGTCATTGCCCTTCCAATCGATCAGGTGATCGGGGGCATCATAGCCGATGCCTTCCCACCAGACATCACCGTCATCGGTCAGAGCGACGTTGGTGAAAATGGTGTCCTTGGAGCAGGACAGCATGGCGTTCGGGTTGGACTTCATGCTGGTTCCGGGAGCAACACCGAAGAAACCGGCTTCGGGGTTGATGGCGCGCAGATAGCCGTCATTGTCAAACTTCATCCAGCTGATATCGTCACCGACGGTCTCGACTTTCCAGCCGGGAAGGGTCGGGATGAGCATGGCGAGGTTGGTCTTTCCGCAAGCGGAGGGGAAAGCACCGGTAACATACTTGACTTCACCCTGGGGATTGGTCAGCTTCAGGATGAGCATGTGCTCAGCCAGCCAGCCTTCATCGCGGGCCTGGACGGTTGCAATACGCAGAGCCAGACATTTTTTGCCGAGCAGAGCGTTGCCGCCGTAACCGGAGCCGTAGCTCCAGATTTCGCGGGTTTCGGGGAAGTGGGCGATGTATTTCTGATCCATGGGAGCGCAGGGCCAGATTCCGTTATCGGACTCACCGGCAGCCAGCGGCTTACCGACGGAGTGGACACAGGGAACGAACTCGCCGTCGCCGAGGACTTCGAGAACGCGGGTGCCGATGCGGGTCATGATCGCCATGTTCAGCACAACGTACTGGGAGTCGGTGATTTCAACACCGATCTTGGCGATATCGGAACCGACAGGACCCATGGAGAAGGGGATGACGTACATATTACGGCCGTGCATACAACCTTTGTAGAGGTCGAGCATGGTCTTTTTCAGTTCTTTGGGGTCGATCCAGTTGTTGGTCGGACCGGCATCTTCTTCTTTTTCAGAAGCGATGAAGGTACGTTTTTCAACACGGGCGACGTCAGACGGATCAGAGCGGAACAGCAAGCTGTTCGGGCGTTTGGCGGGGTTGAGGCGGATAGCCATACCGCAGGCGACCTGTTCTTCACAGAAGCGATCGTACTCCTCCTTGCTTCCGTCGCACCAGTAGATGCCGTCGGGTTCGCAGATGGAGGCCCACTCGTTGACCCAGGCAACCAGCTTGGCGCTGGCAGCGGCGGGTACTGCATTGAGAGCTTTCATTTGTTTTTCCTTCCTGTTTTATTTTCAGGGTTTGAAGTTGATTATATCAACCTTGACTAAAAAATTCAATCAAAAGTAATATATCACCATTTGCCGATAAAGTAAATACCTCAAAAGGGAAAAACAATGATATTTTTCATATATTTTTCAACGGAACAGGATAAAAACACCGTTCTCCGTTGTTTGAGGCACCTTGATTTCACCCGTCTTGCCTTGCCGCCGGGAATGCATTTTGAAAATCGGAGGGGATGAATATTTCTGTTTTTCGTCGTTTTTACTATTGAAAAAAGGGGGGAAATGAGATATATTTTCGTTATGTAATATATAGATTGTTTGCGTGCGTATGAAAAGGCTTGATGTTATGAAAATTTTTATTGCTGTTTTGACAGCTTTTGCCGCTGTTTTGTCATCGTTTCTGTGCGGCTGCGGAGAACAGCCGTCTCAGGCGGACGGCAGAATCAGAGTGACTGCGGGATTGCCTCCTGTTGCCCATATTGCCAAAAAAATCGCAGGTGAAAGGCTTGCCGTCCAGACCATGCTCCCCGAGGGAAAAAGTCCCCACGATTACGCCCCCGGTCCGCGCGATGTCCGCAACGCTTCAGGTGCGAAACTCTTTTTGAGTACCGGGCTGCCCTTTGAAGTGCGTGCGGTAAAACCCCTGCAGTCCGTCAAAATCGTTGATGTCGCAAAATATGCAGCGAAAATCCCCTTCGGCGGAGACCATGAACACGGTCCGGGTTGTATCCATGACCACAATGACCATACGGGACACCATCACGAAGCAATGGATCCGCATGTTTGGCTTGATCTTGACAATATCGCCAAAATGGCAAAACTCATTACGGCTGAATTTTCCACCGTTGATCCCGCTGGAATTGCCGTCTTTGAAAAGAACTGCGCCGCACTTCTTGCTGAAATTGCCGCTGCGGACAACCGTATCAAAGCAAAACTTGCCCCTTACAAAGACAGGGAATTTTTTGTTTATCATGCGGCTTTCGGTTATTTTGCCCACCGCTATCACCTGAAACAGACCGCAATCGAACTCGGCGGCAGAGAAATCGCTCCCGCACGTCTGGCGGAAGTCATCCGCAAGGCGCGCAAATCCAACACCCGGGTCATCTTTGTTCAACCCCAGTTCAACCCGGCAAGCTCAAAAGCACTTGCAGATGCCATCGGCGGAAAAGTTTCTCCGCTTGATCCGCTTGCCGGGAACGTTATTAAGAATCTCGAAAATATGGCAGACACCATCAGTACCGCATTTGCCGGAGAGGTGAAAAAATGACACCGGTAATTGAAGTAAACAATCTTTCATTCGCCTACGAATCAGGCAGCACCATTTTGGAAGATGTGAATTTTGCCATTCAGGAAGGTCAGTCAGGATGTATCGTCGGTCCCAACGGCGGCGGCAAAAGCACACTGCTCAAACTGTTGCTGGGGCTGCTGCAGCCCGACAACGGCAGTATCCGTCTTTTCGGACAGCCGCCGCGCGACTCCCGCCGTCTGGTGGGCTACATGCCCCAGTATCATCAACTGGATGCGGCTTTTCCCGTCACGGCAATAGAGGTTGCGGAAATGGGCTGTATCAGACCGGGATTCTTTCCGTTCTACTCAAAAAAGGACCGTGCCGATGCTATGGCGGCTCTTGAAGAACTGGGCATTGCCGACCTTGCCGACAGAAGTTTTGCAGATCTTTCCGGCGGACAGAGACAGCGGGTATTGATTGCACGCGCTCTTGCCTGTCATCCGCGTCTTCTTCTGCTGGATGAACCGACTGCCAACATCGACCCCGGTGCCGAAGAACAGTTTTATGCAACTTTGGCTGTCCTGAGAAAACGCATGACCGTGCTGACTGTCTCTCATGATCTGGGATTTGTCAACCGGGAAACGGATGTTATTATCTGCGTCAACCGCAAAGTAAGCGTCCATCAGGCAGAAAACTTCACTGCCGAAGCCGCCGATGCAGTCTACCATCACGAAATGAACTTTATCCGGCACGATCACGACTGTTTCTGCCATTGCGGAGGAAAACACAATGACTGATATTCTGCGCGAACTTTTTTCTCCTGAACTGGTATTTCTGCGCTATGCTCTTTTAATCGGAATTCTCGCAAGTCCGGTGCTGGGCGTAGTGGGAACTCTTGTTGAAGTCGGAGGCCAAGC
>JAZQYS010000004.1:0-8230 GCA_045633645.1 Victivallaceae bacterium
CCCCTGCCCGCAAACGGGATATTCTGCTGCCGATTTCCATTATTATTTCAGCATTACTGATTTCGCTGACTCTTTGGCTGATTTTCTGACAATTCAGCCTAACGCCTCCTTCCTGACTTTAAACAGTATAAAAAAATTACAGTCGGACAAACTGTATTCATTTTCAATAACTCAGAGGTAAAAAATGAAAAATCTCCGCTCTTTTTTATTGTTCGGAAGCATAGTCTGCTGCGGTCTTGCAGCAGCAGTTGAAAACGATCCCGAACTGGATCACGAGTGTACCAGCTGGATGATCATGCATGATTTAACAGGAAACAACACCAATATTCTGCATAAAAACCGTGATGCAATGTCCAGAAAAGTTACCTTATATTTGAGTCCTGCCAACTCTCCGCGCAAGTGGATTGCCTCAGGCAATGACGATTTTACCACGATGGGAATGAATGCTTCCGGTCTTGCCGTCGTCATGAACAGCGGCGAAAGATGTATTGATCCCCCAAAAGTTCAAGGCAAAAAAGGCACGCCTGCAATCCTGCGGACAATTATAGAATCCTGCGATACGGCGTCTTCGGGCGTTAAAAAACTCAAACAGCTGATTGATGCCGGAGATTACTCTCACGGCGAAAAAGGCTCCATATTCTTTCTTCTCGACAATAAAGAGGGATATGTCTGTGAAATGACGGCAAAGACCCTTACCGTTCAAAAGTACACCAACGGCTACGCTGTCCGGGCCAACAGCTGGCAGAATCAGGGTATGCAGCGTTGTTCAAGAAGCAGTGTTCACGGATATCTCAACAGTGCCGCACGCCTGTGCGTTGCCTTCTCCGGATTAAATGCCGCCCTTGATAAAAGCGGAAAAATCACCCTGCTGGACAGTTTCAATCTTTCACGTCATTTTAAAATGCCGGAAAAATCTTCTGAAAAACGCTCAGTCTGTTTTAAAAACACCAACTCTTCAGCCGATCTGGAAATCGACCGCCAATATCCCGGCGTGCTGTCAACCGGATATTTCACCATCGGTCATCCGCGCCATACGCTTTACGTCCCCGTGCCTGTCTGTGCGGAAAAGCTTCATCCGGCCATGAGCAATCTCAAATGGTCCGCCGCCGCATGGAAAAGATTCAAAAAGCTCGGACTGGCCGCCCCCATCCCCGAAAAGTGGCTGGCTTTTGAAAAAGAATCCATTGCCCGATATGCAGAAGCAAAAGAAAAGGCGCGCAAACTGCTCAATCAGAATAAACGCGCCGAAGCGGTAAAACTGCTCAATGCCGCCGCAGAGGACATCTGGAATAAAGCCGCAGATATTCTGCTTTGATTCCTCTTTTTGACAAGTTAAAAAAACGGCAGCCGCAAATAATGGCCTGCGGCTGCCGTTTTGGTTTGTCTTTTTGTTATTTACCGATACGTTTGACTGAAATATCATCCAGATAAATGTGTCCGCTTTTGACTTTAGGCAGCAGATTGTAGGTCACACGGAATACGCCCAATGACGGTTCAGTAATCCGGAAACGGAACGTCACACGTTTCCAGCCCGGCTTGCCCGTATCTTTGTAAGAAGCATTATAAATTGCCGGGGTTTTATCCGCAGATATATCATGTATCATCTCATTTTTGCCATTGAGTGCAACACCGATCCGGCTTGCGGCTTTGGCAAACGGAATGACTCTCATACCGACGCGGCGCATCTCGCTGCCGGGCAGTTTTTTGATGGAAACAGCATATTCGTATTCTCCCGGTTCCAGACGGAATTTTGCACCGGTAAGATTGGTTCCGGTAAAGAAGGACTTATTCTGCATCTCCAATCTGAGAGAGGGGGCAGCCTTGCCGAATTCTTTTTCATCAAGAGTGTAATAGTATCCGCGGAAAGTCATGAACTGGGAACTGATAATCTGCTTGCTTTCAGTAAAGTGCCAGTAACGCGGATACGGTTTGGCAAGCGCCCACTTGGGATATACAGGCGTACCGATTCCGTTTTTGGGAATCACCAGATCCCGGTAGAGCAGAGATTGGCTGAAATCACCGTTCATCACTTCTTTTGCCGCACCGTTCCACAAGAGATCACGGATCTTTTTAATCTGCTTTTCTTCGTTGAAATTTTCAGGCAGATCAACCAGAGGGGCCGTCATGAAAACATCCTGTAAATCGCCGGCGTTACGCGCGGCGAGCAATCCGCAGTAGAGCGTATCCACAGCAAGATCACGAAACTCTTTTTTACCGCTGATTCGGGCATATTTTGCAAGTACAGGATAGTAAAATGCACCGCGTCCCATCAGATAATCCGTAGCAATGGCGGGAAACATCTTTTCAGCCGGAAGTCCGGGCCAATGCGTTTCCAACTGGGGACGGTAGGTCATTTCAAGGCTCATGATATTCTTAAACTCCTTTTCCAGCACCGGCAGGATATAGGGGTCTTGCGTCAATTCATACATCTTGAGAAATGCCGTAAGTCCGTACCAGCAATGGAACGGAACCAGGCCGGAACCATTCACAAAAAAGAGACTGTTCTGCCGGGGGATACTGGTTCTCTGCATCCACTGTTCCGCCGGAGTCGGCTTGTTTTTCGCATAACGTTCAACCTGATAGCGGAGTTGTTTCATATAGCGCGCCGCAATTTCAGGATCGTTGAACACAGCGTAGCCTTCGGCCAGAGTCAATTCAAAGAATCCGAAATTACGTCCCTGCTGGATGGCTTTATCTTTGACGGACATTTCAAGACAGGCTTTCAACATTCTGCGGGCGACCTGATAGTGCGCGGGACTGCCCGTCACAAGATAAGAACTCAACACGCCCGGCACCCAGGCGTGTCCGAATGCCCTGCCCCCGATCACATGATTTGAGCAGTGAACATGCGGCAAGCCGCTGCGGATATCGGTATCCACATAAATATAATGGTTGTTCGCCGCCTGCGCCAGACGGAACAATTCAGGGTCTTCTGCACGCAAGGCACGATGGAAAAGAACATAATCTTCAAAGGATTCCAGATTTGCCCAGCCGCCGTCGCCGGGATGATCGCCGTAATCGAACTGTCCGTAATCAAAACGGATGTGCGTTTCTTTCGGCGCAAGTTTCCCCAGACCTGTTTTCAAACGTTTCTCAAAATAAGGAAATTTTACGGGATTATATGCCGCAATGTTGATCATCACACCGGAATTGGCAAAGGCTTTTCCCTCAGGCATGACAATTGCCGCAAGATCGGGATTGCCCTTGATATTTTCTGAGGAAATCAGAAACTTTTTGTGCAGAGAAAGTCCCGGCGCAAGCGAAAGAACTTTGGCGGAAGCGGGCCACAATGCGCCGCGCACCATGTCCTTTCCCGTTTCAAGTTCGGAGGGGAAATATTTTGCTCCGTCAAAGCAATGAAGTGTCACGCCGCTTTTTCCGCGCAGAGTCATTTGCGGAAAAACTTTAAAATCGGCATTTTTGATATGCTTGCGTGACAATTTTCCGTTACGGAGCGTATCCACAGTAAAACGGCGTTTCTGTTTATTGCCGGAAACAGTCAGTTTCAGTTGTTCCATACCGTCCGAAGCAGCACTGTTCCAGTAAAGTTCTTTGACAAGAACGGGAAGATTTGAACTGTTGGCAAGCGTTATATCCAGTTCCACACCGGGGCGGTTTGAACGGAAAATCAGACGGACATCTGCCAAACCGATACTTTTTCCATCTGAAGAAACCATCTTTCCCCGGCGCAGCAGAGTCACATTCTGACTGTTGGAAATTTCAAAGACATCAGTAAGAACTTTAAATGTATAGAGTCTTCCGGCATAATCAATTCCGGAGAGCGTACCCTTGCCGAGTTTGCCGTTCTTTTCCCACAGATTATTGTTTTTAAGATTTATGACAACGCCGTTACGGGAAAAAATTCCATTCTTTGCTCCGACGTTTTTTTCAACGATTCTTTTGCCGGGCGTAAACCGCAGAGAGAGCGTTTTGACGCTCTTTGCCGTATCACAGGCAAAATCCACCCGCAAAGCAGAAAGGGATTTATCTTTGGGCCAGGCGGCAACAGGCGTGAATGAAGCGGCAAGTTTTTTCTTGCCGTCATAAAGCGCAAAATTACCGGAATTGAAAAAGACTTTTGACTTAGGGAAAAACATCACACCACTCAACGGCACATTTTTTTCAGCTCCGACAGCAGCCGGAAATACTCTGAATGCCCATTGAGAAGCCTCACATCTGCCCGTTCCGAAATAAGACTCTTTCCGCAAAGGAATATATGCAGGAACCCTGATCTGTTTTTCGGGAACTCCGCCGGTAACATTTTGAACGGCAGCCTTTTTCGCCTGAACAAAACCGCAGTTATCAATCAAAACTTCTCCTTTACCCGGATCAACAAACAGAGAAACCGGTCCGATTGAACTCCATCTGCCTTTGCAGGGAAGTTTGAACTTCTGCCAGGAGTTTCCGACCTTGAATATCTTTTCAAAATGAACTTTTTTATCCGTCAACGCATAAAGAGTAATTTTTACCCGGACACGGGTTTCCTGCGCAGCTTTCATATCAAGAGCAAAGACAACATTTTCTTTATCAAAGCCCCCGGTACATTCAAAAGAAGTTTCAAACGGCTGCCCCTTCAACACCAGAGACCGTTTTCCAGACACACTGTCAGAACTGTATGTATATTTGACAGGCTGCGGCATTCTCATAACGTCCTGGTCGGGCATACGGTTCCACAACGGCTCAACATCACATTCAAAGGAACTGTTCGGGAAATCCACCGCTCCTGAAGATATCAAGGCGGCACAGCAAAGTCCGGATAATAATTTTTTCATTCTCGACTCCTTAATTTGTCTTTCCCGGAAAAAGAACGCCCTCCGTATATTCGCGGATTCTTCTCAACCACTCAACTGTAATCGGCGGTTCTCCGTGCATTTCAAGGTTCGCAGGTCCGCAGTAGCCGTGTTTGCGCAAAGACGCAAAAGTTGCGGCAAAATCAATCACACCGTCATCAGGCGGCAAGTGATCTTCCCACTCTCCGTGGTTGTTGGACATGTGGACATTGGCTATCAAGCCGTCGCAGTTGGCACAGACTTGTTCCAGATCTTCGTGGATATTGGAGTGATTGATGTCAACAGTCATCAACAGATCATCCGCCTTGAATGAACGGACAAATTCAGCCACTTCAAGACTGTCGGCATAACGCTCATTCTGTTTGGGCTTATACGGCACTGTTTCAATGGTCAGAATCACCCCCGCCTTATGGCTTGCCTCGTAAATTTCTTCAATGCTTTTACGGAAGTTTCTGCCGTAAACGGGATCGTTCATGCGGTCAAGATAATGTTCCACCACCGGAACTTTTCCGAATGCGGCGCAATCTTCAATTCGTGCGATCTCATCTCCCACCGCCTTGCGGCGCAAAGACTCGTCGCTCCAGATGGAGTACCCTCCCAGGCAGCCGTGTATCGACCAGACCTTGATACCCATTTTGCGGATGGCTTCCGCCCGGCGGGTCAAATCAAACTGTTTGCGCGAAAGTTCCACATAGCGGTAGCCCGCCTCCAATGTCGTTTCAAGATAACGCAGCAGATCATCGGTTTCTTTTTCGGGACCGAATACTGTTGTACTTAATGAGATTTCATCTATTGTCTTCATAATTATTTTGCACTCCCGAGAAAAAAGTTACAGCTTTCAGGGAATCTGCCGCGGCGGTAAGCGGCGCGCCACTGGCGTTCCCCGTAAAAGTCCGCAGCTTCCTCTCCCGCCCTGCGGGACCACTGCCGCAGAACTTCACTGTATATGGGTTCAAAAGTATAATAAGTACCATTTTCAAAACATCTGACTCTGATCCATCCGCAGGGATACTGCGGCGGCTGCGGCAGATTGATCTGAACGGCTTTTCCGATATGCGTAACAGACATGATATTCTGGTGTCCGGCGTAAATCAGAGAGGGCGTGTTGCTGATTTTTTCCATCAATTCCGCATAATCTCCGATATTGGACGGAATTACTGCCGCCGCAGAAACATGGTTGATATCCTGAGATTCAAACAACTGATAGTGTGTCATAACCGTCACTTTTCCGCTGCGTTCAAGTTCTTTTTGAATTGCCTCTGCATCGTCTTCGTGCAGAAGTTTATCTCCGGTGTCAATACCGATGACTTTACCGATCCCGGGCAATTCCCTCTCCCAGCGGCGCACGCCGAAAGTCTTCTGCCACAACTCCGGACCGTAATCGTGATTGCCGGGAATCAGCCAGGGGTCCTGCGGCAGTTTTTCAAGAACTTTTGCGGCAATGGCATACTCTTCAGGATATCCCTCATTGGTAATATCTCCCGGCCACAGCGTATATTTGATATCCAGTTCAGCACAGCGTTTCACCACATCTTCCCCGATTGCAGCGGACTCCACAAAAAAACGCCCCTTGCGGTTCTCCTGCTTTATGGAAATATGCGGATCAGCAATCAAGGCAAACTGATTTATCAACTTTCCCTGCGGTGCCGGAAGTGTCGTAAATGACAACTCCTTTTCCCCCTCCGGGTAACGCAGTCGCAGACAAATTTGTGTTTCAGCAGGAAGTTCCTCCAGATAAAGTCTGCCGTTCCCCGTTGCTTCAACGGATTTAATTGTTTTTCCGGTATTGATGATATCCAATTCCGCAAAACCGGGCATGTCGAAATCGTAGGCCAAAACAGCGCTCTGCCAATCAAATGAAATGATATGTGCGTAAATTTCTTTCATTGTTTTATTCTCTGTTCCGTTACTGAATTATCCGCCCTGCCTGCACGGATGATCAGCAGGTTATTGTTTGTCAAGCCGGATACAGACACGTTCCGGTAAATATATCAGTTACAGGAATATAATCTGCATTTGGTTAAAAAGCAAGCCATTCAAAGAGGAAAAAAAGGATTATGGGATTTTTTTGAAAAATTCTGTTTCCGGAAGTATATTATATACAGAAATAATTTCACCCTTTTTACAAGTTGTTATCAAAATGGATCCAATTGTAAAATTTTTCAAATACCTGTTGAACGACAAGGGTATCGCACTTGCCGGTTCCTGGAGTTTCAATCAGTTGGCTTATGCCATTGTCTACCCTTTTATTCCCGTATATCTGTGTCAGGAACGGGGACTGGATTATGCGCTGGTAAGTATCATCTTTCCGCTTCTGGGCGTTGCTGTCATCTTTGCCCCCCTGCCCTGCGGATGGCTGACCGACCGTTTCGGACACAATATCATGCTCCTGGCAGGACAGTTTATGCGCGGAATCGTCTTCTTTTTCCTCGCCGGATGTGTTTATTTTAAAGCTCCGTTTTATGTTTTTGCTGCAGCTCTGATGTTCAACACCTCCGTCGGCGTCGCCTTTCAAGTCGGCTCCGATGCCTATCTTGCCAACATCACAACCCCCGATGAGCGTCCGGGATATTACAGCAAAATCCGTATCGGCTACAATGTCGGATGGGCCCTCGGTCCCATGATGGGTGCGTTCTTTGCCAAAACTCCTTTCTGGGTCTTTTTTATCCTGACCGGACTCCTCTGTCTGACCGGAACTTTTCACACCTGGTTCAACTGCTGCCGCAAAAACCCCGTTCAACAAGTCCGACAGGAAAATTCTTCTGAAAACTCCTCCGCAAACATTTTAAAAACTATTCTGCACAACAGGCGTTTTCTCCTTCTCATGGCCGGTACGTTATTTCTCATGCTGCTTGCCTCTCAGCTTTACTCCACCATGTCCATTTTTTCAACCTCATCCGTCGGTATCAGCCGCAAAGCCCTCGGATCCATTTATTCTCTCAACGGTTTCATGGTCCTGGCTCTTCAAGTCCCCCTGATTGCTCTGCTCACAAAACTTAATGTCAAAGTTATCCCTCAACTCATCCTGGGAACTCTGCTCTATTTTGCCGGATACATGCAGCTGGGATTCGCCGGAGGCGCCATCGCTGTTGCCATCGCCGTCGCTGTCATTACCCTCGGAGAAATTATCGTTCAACCCGCCCTCTACACCGCCGTATCTTCCGAAACCAATCCCTCCAACGCCGGACGCATGATGTCCGTTTCTTCCCTCATGCGCGGTATCGGCTACGCCGCAGGTCCCTGGATCGGCGGACAACTTTTCACCCACGCTTCTTCCCTCACCCTCTGGAGTACCTTAAGTTGTTTCGCCCTCATCTCCGCCCTCATGTTCGCTTTTTTTTCGGTAGAAAAAAAAGCTTAGGCCGAAACGTCGGCTTCGGTCTCACGCCGCCTTGCCCTTCGGGGCGGCGGCGGATTCGCTAATAAACTCAGCGGCAACT
>JAZQYS010000005.1:0-1811 GCA_045633645.1 Victivallaceae bacterium
AATTTAAATGAAAAATACTGGGACGAGGGATAAGACAAAATTCCTGCAATCTCCTTGACGGATTTGGTATTCTGCCGCAGCAGATTTTCAGCAAGCTCCAGTTTGCGGTCAAGAAAATACTCAATGGGAGATGTTTGAAAATATTGATGAAACAACTGATTCAATCCGGTCGGACTGATCCCCGCAAAACTGCTCAACTCTTTCAAAGAGAGCTTTCCGTACAAACGGCTGTGCATGAAATCCAGAATCCGCCGCAGATTTTGCGGATAGCCGTCCTGTCTGCCGGAACGGGCCGTTTCAACCAGCAAATTGTAACATAACGAACAGGCACGATAAAAAGAAGCACTGCTGCCGGAACTTGCCAGAACTTCAATTTCATCGTAAAAATCATCAAGCATTTTCCGGTCATGGGGAACAAATTTGTCTATTTTATCCAAACCCAGATCATCGGCAATCATTTTCAGCATGTTGCCTTTTAAGATAATCATACGTTTGCGGGCAGTCACAGGACGGCAGTACAGAGAACTGCTTTTCCCCGGATAAACCAGAAACATCTCTCCGCTTTTCACATGATAAAGCTGCCCTTCCTGCTCAAATACGAACTCTCCTTCCTGTACATATTCCAGAGATAAAATACTTGAATCTGTCCGTCTGGAATAACCTTTGCAATGCCAGGTGTCCTCGCCGATACTGTAGAGATAAAAGGGCAGAACAATATTCTCAGCCGGGAAATCCCATATTCCCCGGCAGGAACCAATCGGATAATTCCGATAGCGGATAGAGGAAACTTCAGGATCCCCGTATGTTTTCAACTGACTGTAATCATATTCCATTTGCTGCGCCTGTAAAATAGACAACTTATTTTGTAATATAACGTACAAATTCTTTTATGTCAAGCATTGTGAAAAATTTTTCAGGATATATCTTATAACAAAAGCCTATTCAATGCTGGTAAATACAGGAGAACTTTTCATGTCCAGACAAGTCACACTCGCCATTATCGGAGCCGGAGCCAGAGGCAACTGCTATGCCTCTTATGCAAAACACCATCCGGATAAAGTAAAAATCGTCGCCGTTGCCGACCCCAACGTTCTGCGCAGAGAACGTATGGCAAAAGCCTACGATATCCCGCCGGAATTCTGTTTCAGCGGTTATGAAGAATTCTGCACACATCCCAAAATGTGCGATGCCGTCGCCATCTGTACTCAGGATAATCTCCATGAAGCACCTGCCATTGCCTGCGCGGAACTCAAATATGACATTCTCCTTGAAAAACCCATGGCTCCCACGGCTGAAGCCTGCCGCAGAATCGCAGACGCGGTTGAGAAAAACGGCGTAACTCTGGCGGTTTGCCATGTATTGAGATACACGCAGTTCACCCGGGTTCTCAAAGATATTCTCGCCTCCGGAAAAATCGGAGAAATCGTCTCCATTCAGCACCTTGAACCTGTCGGTTACTGGCACCAGGCACACTCCTATGTGCGCGGCAACTGGAGAAATGAAGCAGAATCCAGCAACATGCTTCTGGCAAAAAGTTGTCACGATGTGGACTGGATCAACGATATCATGGGTAAAAAATGCACCATGATTCAGTCTTTCGGCACCTTGCGCCACTTCAAAAAATCCGAACAGCCCGCAGGAGCGGCGGACCGCTGTGTCAACTGCCCCCGTGAAGTGGAGTCCTGCTGTCCCTTCTCCGCTTACAAAATCTATTTCCGCGACCGTTACTGTCACAACAACACCGGCTGGCCGACAAATGTATTAACTCCCGATGTCACACAGAAAAATCTGGCAAAGGCTCTGGAAGATGG
>JAZQYS010000006.1:0-4735 GCA_045633645.1 Victivallaceae bacterium
TCTTTTTGAAATCAGCGAAAAGCAATCTGGGCAAGGGAATAAGTTGCTATTAACAATTCAAAGTTATTCTCGCAGTCAGGACACTTAATTTGCTGACCAATGTATTGAGGATCAACATCATATTTTCCATCACAATGAGGACATACTATTTTCATACTATTTCCTTTCCAACAATCAGTTGGGTTAATATGATGCAGTTTGTTCTATTTGTCAAGTTTAATCAGTATTATGCCGATTACAACATCTATCCCAGGAGATTATATGCTGATAGCGGTTATTATTCATTAGACAATTACCGATACATGGCAGCAGCAGGAATTGAGAATTATATCAAACCTCAAACATGGCAAAAGATGATTTGCGGAGAATGGATGGAACTATATCACTTGGATGAAAACAAAAATTTAATTTGCCTGAATGGAAAAATTGCAAGCAGATGTCAGTTGCGAATGTATGCTTATTTGTTTGGGGTACAATATTCGCAAACTATTTACCTTGATTGCAGGTAAAGGAAATATTGATTATTGGATTGTTCCTGATGGACTTGAAACAGAACTGCCCAAAGTTCCCAACATGGAGAAAATTGTTAAAAAATTGCAAAGGAAAGAGGCTGCTGCGAAACATTAGGTTTTGCAACAGCCCCGTCTGTTACTGATTAAAAAATCAATGTCTGTACTTGCTGCAGAACATGCAGTCAGGATCATCACAGAGCAGCACATCAGGATCTTCACGGAAAAGTTCCATACCGATCTTGTGCAGTTCATTGATGTCAATCATATGCAGTTTTGCCATACCGAAAGGCACTTCGGCAATGTGCAATCCACGGGCAACGGCACGCTGATAGAACTTGCAGTTTTCCGCATCCGCACGATAGAAGTCACGGTGTCCGGGCAGGTGCTGATCGATGGTCACGATTTCGTCGGAACCATCCTCGCGGTGAATCTTGCAGACGGCACGCTCCAGGAAGTTGGAGTTGGCTTCAGTTTCAAGGTAATGCAGGAAGGTTGTCGGCGCAATACCGGAACCGATGAAGAGAATCTTGCCGCCGAGTTCCATGGCTTTACCCATGGGGGAACTTGCGGAGGCAGGCGGTTCGGTTTCGCCGTGGGCAGAAACACAGTATTCAGCTTTTGCTCCGATACCCGCCCAGGAGTGGGTGGCGTGTTTACTGCGAACTGCTCCCGGGAACTTTTCAAGCAGAACTTTGGAGATTTCTCCTGTCCAGATCTGGGACAGATCTTTGGGATCATGGGGACGGTAATTCCAACCTCTGTTCAAACCGCCCAGATAAATATACGGACGGGTGAAAGAGGTGAAGAGTGCCGTTCCGCCTTCACCGATGACGTTGCGAATACCGTTGATAATACCTTCGGCTCCATTCTCAAAGTAACCGCACTTGGAAACAGAAGCATGAACCAGAAGAACATCATTTTCTTTGATTCCCAGTTCTTTCAAGGCATCTGCCAGCATATCAGAGGTGAGAGCCGTCCGTTTGACAGCTTCGAGATAACCGTAATCGGCAAGATAGTTGAGCGCACTCAAATACTTTTTGATGTTGCCGTCGGTGATGGTGGTCTGACGTTCCGCTTCAGACTCCATAATGACCTGTTCCAAATCTTTTTTGCCGTCCAGACGGGAAAGGACACTTTCAAAGGGTCCGTAAATCACGCCGTCGGGCAGAGCGCGGCGTTTATCGGCAGGAACACGCACCTGACTGTGCGGCAGTCCGATATGAGTCCGCTTGAAAACCTGCTTTGCAGCATGGGCGCGCCAGGGGGTTTCCTGTTTGACAAGTTCAAGTTCCGGCAGCGGCGCAGCTTCTCCGGTAAAGAAAACCGTTTTGTAAGCCCAGAGCGCAACCAGAGAAACATATTTTGCAAAAACATCCTGATCCATAAAGTCCTCACGGAGCTGAATGGAGTTGTGCCAGTAATGTTTCTCACCGCCCCACATGAACCACATGGTGGGAACGCCGGTCGTGGAGTCAGACAGGAACATATCATCAAATCCCTGCGGCGGCATAAATTCGGTTTCAGGAGAACCTTCAAAGCCTGCGGCGATCTCTTTGAGTACATCAATACCGTGGAACGGAATCGTGGTAATCGGCGGCGCCAGACGGCAGTGATCACCCGGCATCACCGGCAGAGAGACAATGTTGGCTCCGCCGATAACTTTGCCCTTGAAATTGGCATGGAACGCAGCAAATCCGTAAAGTTCCATGGCAAAAACCAGACGCAGGGAATATTCGGGCGTTTCACCGCGTTCAAGAATCCGGCGCGCAATTTCAATACCGGCGGTAACACCGTTGGAGTCATCGTTGAGCAGCGGTTCGTAAGCGTGGGCAAGAATCCAGACTTCCTCCTGACGTTTACCGGGGATCATTGCAGTAATTGCGGGAAGTTCTCCGACATAACGTCTGCCGTCGCACTCAACTTTGGCTTTCAGAACGCCTTTGTTTGCCATCTGACGGATTTTATCACCGTATCTTAAAGAAACTGAGAATCCGATAAAATCCCTGTCGTCGGCAGTCACATGCCACTCCCCGCTGTCGGAACAGGCATTGACCCACTGAATAGCGTCAACATCATCGTAACGGACAGTCAGAAAATCAGAAATAATACCGCTTCCGCCCAAATCAAGAATCGGTTTGATAACCTGCTTACGCGGCCAGGTATTGGATTCAAGCATGACCAGCGCACCTTTGGGATCTTCTCCGGCAAGGAACTGCTGTTCAGTGATGATGCGCATGATTTCACCGCCCGGTGCCGTCGCAACAGAACCCTTGATCAAATGAAAGGGGTGTTCGTTGTAATCAGCGACCACGGTTTGGTCTTTGTCACAGAGGGTGACTTTACCGACAGTGGCGTCCCAGGCAATCGGCATTCTTTTATCTTCATAAGAAGTGACACCGTCTGCGGGAACAGTTACGATCTCAGCATTGGGGATATTGTATTTTTTCATTTCGGCAAGGATATGCTCAGCCGCCATACGGTAATGACGGAAGGTCTGTCCCTGCTCAATGCGGCACAACTCTTTGGTTCTTTTGACAAGATCATCGCCGTCAATCCGGCTGCGGAAATAACTGTACAACTCTTTCATAACTTAACCTGTCTTTGTAAAATTTTTTGAAAACAGTTAAAAATACATCTCTTGTATAAAATGCCATAAAAAACCGTTTTTTCAAGCAAATTTGTCGGGAAACAGAACAATTTTGACTGTAAATACAAAATTATCACAATTTTCAGATATTTTGCCTTTGACTTTTCAGAAAAATGGTATATCTTTATAACCAGAGAGCAGGTTAATCTCGGAACAAGATTTTCATCGGGTCCTCTTTTGGGCTTATTGTTTTTGTGTTGGTGCGAGATATTCATCCCTGCTTTCTTTTTTTTAAATACCTTATTTTCCGACAGGGGATTCAGTAATTCATAATGTGCGCTCCGGATAAACGGAGCAACATTTCAAGCAGAAAGATTTATGATATGGAAAATGTTGAAAAAATTTATCCGGGCGTCGTCGCGCTGCGCCCCAAACTGCATCAAACTCCGGAAATCGCCGGAAAAGAATTCAAAACACAGGCGGCAATTCTTGATTACATCAAAGATCTGCCTCTTGAAGTCCATCCGCCTTATCTTGAAACCGATGTCGTTGCCATGCTCAAAGGAGGCAAGGGAGACGGTCCCAACGTCACCCTCAGAGCCGATATTGATGCTTTGGGACTTCCCGAAAATACCGGTGCAGAATTTTCTTCACAGATTCCCGGCATGATGCACGCCTGCGGACATGATATCCATACCGCCATGCTCGCCGGAGCCGCCAGAGTCCTCAGTTCAATGAAAGATGAACTCAAAGGAACTGTCCGTTTCGTCTGGCAGCCGGGTGAAGAATGTGTCGCCCTGGGCAAAAAACTTGTTGAAGCAGGTGCAATTGACAATCCCCTCCCCGACAGAATGACCGCCATTCACGTCTGTCCCGGACTGCCCGTCGGTACGATTGCGCTGAAATACGGCGCCATCATGGCTTCAAGCACGCACTTTAAAGTCACCGTCACCGGTAAAAGCGGACACGGCAGCGCACCGTTCAAATCCGTAAGTCCCATTATCGCAGCAGCGGCGATGGTCACGGACTTGCAGCAGATTATCCCCAACCGCATTGATCCCCAGAATGCCGCAGTTTTGAGTTTCGGAATTTTCAAATCCGGTGCCAGCGACAACGTCATTCCTGACGAAGCAGTCTTTGCCGGAAGTATCCGCGCTCTGGATATGAAAACCGCACATCTGGTTGCGGATTCTCTGGTTGAAATCTGCGAAGGTCTTGCAAAAGCCTATCAGGTGGAAGTTGAATTTGACATCAATTTCAGTTACAACGTCACCAGCAACGATAAAGAACAGACGGATATCGCCGCAAAAGTCGCTCAGAAATCTGATATTCCCGTGGTGTGGCTTGAAAAGGCGTCCATGGGCGGAGAGGATTTCTGCTATTTTCTGGAAAAAGCCCCGGGCGTTTATATCCGGCTCGGAGCAGGAGAGGATCAGCCCCCGCTGCACAACAGCAAGCTGCTGCCTCCTGAAGAGATGATGAAATACGGCATCAAGTATCTGGTGGAATTCGCCCTTGATGCGCTGAAAGACAAATAATTCAGTTTTCTTTCAAAAAGTCCAGTTGACTTCTTAAAAACGTTCTCTGCCGCCGGGCAAACTGCCAGGTGGCAGTTTTTATTTTGTCAACTAAAGTT
>JAZQYS010000007.1:0-1818 GCA_045633645.1 Victivallaceae bacterium
ATAATGTGCTTCAATGACTTGCCAAGCGGCAGAACCGATTTTTTTGTTGAGAAAATTTTTGAAAATAAAAAGTAAATCAAGAGAATACTTTTTATTTGCTTCACATTTAATGATTGTGCCGCCGGCGGGCGTGCCGTTCAATGTAATAAAAAAAACATCAAAATCCGAATTTTTCAATGCCTCATCGATTTCATTTTCAGGAGGAATCGGAGCGGCCTCAAGCGAACCAAAGCGATCAAGAACGCCCTGCTCAAAGGCAAGTTTCATTTCACTTTTGAAAAGGGCAGTTTCGTGCGCTTGGATTTTTTTGAGTTCAATATTCATGTTGACTTTGTTATTGCTGTATCATTTACAGTAAATATATCCTGCTCCGCAGAAATTGTCAAGCACGAGGCGTTGACAAATCTTTGGAAATACATTATATTATCCGTCAAAACAGGAACGGCAAATATTCTCTCCCCGGCAGAGCGTTGAAAATTCCTGAAAAACGCACTTGACATTTCAAAAAAAAATGTTATATTGATTATTATTGTAACAATGGGGTGCTGTTGTCGCGGTGACAACGGCTGAGATTAAACCCTTTGAACCTGAAACGGGTAATGCCGGCGTAGGAAAGAAAGAGATGAAAAATATTTCTGTTACACTTTTTAAAGGGTGCGTTCCGCACCGACATGCCCATAACGGGAGCAGAAAAATGCTCCGGAAAGGATTTCCGGTATGTCAGCGGAAAATATCATCTCTACAGCAATCATCAGCAAATTCAGCGAAAAACTCATCGACGGATTAAAACTTGACGTCGCCCTTGTCGGCGGCGGTCCCTCCGCCCTTGTTGCCGCCCGTTATCTGGCTGAAGCGGGACTGAAAACTGCCGTTTTTGAACGCAAACTTGCCCCCGGCGGCGGAACATGGGGCGGCGGAATGCTCTTCAATGAAGTCGTGGTTCAAGATGAGGCTCTGGATATTCTTGACGATTTCAACATCTCTCACAAGCAGCTTGAAAACGCTCCCGGCTATCATACGCTTGACTCCGTTGAAATGGCAAGCGGACTGATTTTCGGAGCATTGAAAGCGGGCGCAAAAATTTTCAACTCCGTAAGTGTTGAAGACCTGGTTTTCAAAAACGGCAAAGTCAACGGTCTTGTCATCAACTGGACCTGTGTGGAACGCTTGGGACTGCACGTTGACCCCTTGACCGTCATCGCTGAAAATGTCGTTGACGGAACCGGTCACCCCAGCGAAATCCTCAACCTTGCCGTGAAAAAAGCCAAAATCCAGCTGGATACGCCCACCGGAGATATCATCGGTGAAAAGCCCATGTGGGTTGAAAACGGCGAAGCCTCCACGGTTGAAAACACCCGCTGCTATTTCCCCGGACTGTATGCCTGCGGCATGAGTGCCAACAATGTCATGGGCGGTTACCGCATGGGACCGATTTTCGGCGGTATGCTTATGTCCGGTAAGAAAGTTGCAAAACTCATCATTGAAAAAGGACGCTGAAAATGCGGACGATATCAGAACGTCTTGATATCTTCCGCAGTTCAGAGCTTTATCCTGTGGTAAGTTCTGAGTTCTGTCTCGGACGCGATGTCTGCAGCATTGTTGCGGACATCGCTGCCGCAGGCGCAAAGATCGTGCAGATCCGCGAAAAAAATCTCTCTGACTCTTCCATGTTTGAACTGGTGAAAAAGTGCAGAGAAATCACCGACCGTTCCGGTATGCTTTTAATCGTTGACGACCGCGTGGATATTGCCATGGCAGCAGGAGCTGACGGCGTTCATCTGGGACAGGAGGATTTTCCGCTGACCGAAGCAAAAAAAC
>JAZQYS010000008.1:0-4007 GCA_045633645.1 Victivallaceae bacterium
GAGTAGAACCATTTTTTCAAGTCAAGATCTTTTCCGTTGAAATCATCAGAAAATGCCAGTTTCCAACCGGCTTTGACGGGGTCAAATTCAGCTTTCTTTTCAATGGAGTAGGGGACGTCCACAGTACCGTTGTCAACGTTGGCATGTCCGACAAGAATGTTATCCAGGACGGTTTCTGCCGGAGTTTTGCCGCTTTTGCGCAGTTCAAGCTGAAATTTGATTTTGCCTGCATTGGTAAAGATGCCGTTGAGTCCGTTGTAATTGCGGGTGGAACTGTCAGCCAGACTGTTGATGACAAGGGACCAGGTACCGCTTTTATCTGCCGCAAAGAGGAAATCCGCCGGAAGGATCCGGTAGGGAATGCGCTGAACGGAAAGAACCTTTCCGTCTTCTTTGAAGTTCAAAGTCAACTGGTCATAAACGGCCTTGTGATTGATTTCAACTTCAAATTTGCGCTTGCCGACGATACTTGCCAGAGAGAGAACGCCGTCTTTGCGCTGTTCTCTGCCGAAATTCTGAATGCGGACACCCATCGCGGCAAAACTGTTTTGGGGAACAGTCACGTTTGCTTTATCTGCGGGCAGGGCGATGATCTGCGTTTTTGCAGTTGTAAAAAGTCCCTGTCCGGTAAAGGAGAGCAGTCCCGGTGTGGGGTGTCCTTTGATGACCTGAGGCTTACCGCTGCAGAAAAGAGTTTTGCCGTCAAAGTCTTCAATGTTGAGAAGTTTGGTAAGTTTGACAGCTTTATTCTGAGAACGCAGTTCATTGGGACCGCCGATGGCAAGATCAGCTCCGGCAAGTCCCGAAAGAACCTTGGCGGCGATAATGTTTTTACCTTTTTTGAGGCGGATCGTTTTGATGTAATTGTCAATGGCAACCGGAGATTTGATATTGCCGTCATCAGTCATGGTATCAAAGATTTTTTTGCCGTTGACGTAAACTTCCATCCACCAGTCGGCACCGGCTCCGAGCGTGCAGTCAGAGTCAACCGGGGCATTCAGCTGAGCAAACGCCCAGACGCACTTGCCGGCGCCGGGACCTGCGGTTTTACGCATGACAAGTTTGTTCTTGATTGTCTTGTACTGAACGGCCTTTTTTCCCGCAAAAGTCTGAGGAACAGTTGTCAATTCTGCCGGAGAAGGAACGTATTTCTTGTCAACCGGACCGAAGACGTTCCAGATGACCGGAAAACGTACATTTCCGCGGTAGGGACTTTTGATATATTCAACGCTGACATCGCTCAAATCAAGCTCATTGTCTTTGCTGACGCCGATGTTGACAGCAAAAGAACCGGTTTCATCGGTGGGACCGTCTTCAATGGTGAAATTAAAAGCCCGGGTGACCCACTGGGGAGAGAGCTTGAACGAATATGCTGCTGTGGCTTTGTTCCAGCCGGTCTTGACCTTGCGGGGATTCTTTGTGTACTGGTGGATACTTACGCCCGCATTGCCTTTGCCGCGGACATTCATCACCACGCGGACGATATCCCCTGATCTGCCGGGATAACGGGTCGCATTGATTACCGCAGCACCGAACTTTGCTTTGACGTTGCGGAGAGTTAAAATGTTCTTTTTACCCTCTTTTTTGACGGCAAGAGTGGCCGCAGGTTTGTAGCCTGTCCAGTTATGCAGAACCCAGGCGACGGGAGTATTGTCAGATTTGACTTTGGAAAAAGTTCCGTCCACCGGCAGTTCTGCTGCAAAAAGCAATCCGCACAAGAGAGTGCAGAAAGCTGCTGTTTTTTTGAGATACATGAGTTTTTTATTCCTTATACCATATCATGTTGTCAGTTTGAAAACTGCGTCCGCAATGGGCATTGATTTCACCCATGGGAACGGCGCGGGCGTGACCGTCAACGAAAATGGTGTTGGTCATTCCCTGATGACGTCTGCGTGAAATACCTTTACCCCATGCGTTTGCCATATGCGTGCCGGTGATGGTCGTCGAGCCCGGAGCATAGGTTTCCCCGGGGTCGGAGTGATCGTCTTTATTTGCCCAGTAGGTATCCAGAATCAGCACACGCAGCGCCGGTTTCTTGACGCGGGTGAACTTTGCCGGAAGAGCATAATCGCTCTGACTGGCACTGGTCATGCCGTAATGCAGATAACCGATGTAAGCAACGTTGTTCACCGCCGCCGGACACTTGATCAATCCACCCTGTTTTGCGGTGGGGACGGTGTAGTTCGGTGGGTGACCGTTGGGCGGAGACGTCAACTCCGTGTAGCCGAAATAAGGTGCAGCAAGGCGTGACCAGCAGTCGTTTCCGACACCTACGTAGGTCAGACCTTTGTTGTACTTTTCGTTTGCATTTCCCACCGGAGCGATTGTTGCCGGGAGCAGCAGGTCTTTGTGGTCAAGTCCGTACTGGATGATAGCTCCGCCAATCTGCCGGATGTTGGAAAGACACTTTGAACTTTGTGCCGTTCCCCGCGCTTTCTGCAGTGCCGGCATGAGCATTGCCGCAAGTATTGCGATAATGGCAATCACAACCAGCAGCTCTATCAGCGTGAATGCAGGTGTTTTTTTCTTTGATTTCAACAATTTAAAACCTCCTTTGTGTTTGATGCTATTGAAATTTTCCCTGACTTTATTCTTATGTATAATATAGCATTGAAACATGTTTTTTCAATGCTGTACCCTGAAAACAAGGGAATTCCGGCGCGCGGATCGGGCAAAAGATTATCCTGAGAAAATTGTTGAAAAAAGTACCGCATGAAAGCATTTTAAATTTATCAATATACAGTTTTGTCTCTCTGATGTGCGATATAATCTCTCCGCAGGGTATTGTTAATGATTGGTGTTTATGGTATATTTATAAACAGACAATAATTTTCAACAATCTGTTTCAGGGAGGATTTTTTAATTTATGTTAAAACGTTATCTTGTCATTGTTGCTGTTATCTGTCTGGGCGTGACGGCTGCTGCTTTTGATGTCCGGCAGATCGTCGTTCCGGATAATCCGGCAGCTGTGGAAAAATATGCAGCAGAATTACTTGCAAATTATCTTGAAAAAGTATTCAACCGGCGTTTCCCCATTGTGAGAAGTTCTGTTCTTCCCTCAAAGGGAAGTTGTTGTGTCGGACCGTTTTTTGCGGAAAAGGGGCTGAAGAAATTTCCCCGGATGACCGATGAGGAATCATTGGGCAAAAGTTTCAACGGCAGACTTTTTCTGACGGGAAACAAACGTGATTCCAGAGGGACGCTTTATGCAGTCTATGAGTTTCTGGAAAGGGAACTGGGGATACGTTTTTATACTCCTGTTGCCGAAAAGGTGCCGCAGAGAAAATCTTTTGATTTCAGCAGAGTTGATTTTCGCTTTGCACCGGCTTTTCCGTTGGGGAGAAATGTTCTGCGTCTGCTGCCGCCGGAGGGGATGAGCGAAGATAAATATTATGAGTTTCTTTCCAAATCCCGTATCAATACTGTCTACGGATTGGATAAAGTAGACAGCCGTTTTGCCCGTTTCTGGCGAAGTGTGCCGCACGATGGCGACTCCATGCATATTTTTATTCCCGCCGGAAAATACTACAAAACCCACCCGGAATTTTTTGCTCTTGTGAACGGTAAAAGAGAAAATTCTCTGGGACGGGGCGGTATGAAACAGCCGCAGGTGTGTTTTTCAAATCCCGAACTGCGGAAAACGCTTTTAAAAGAGGTGCGTGCATATTGGAAAGCCTGCGGTGCTCCGAAAGAAACTTTTTTACGTATTACCAACAACGACAATGACCGTATCTGTCAGTGTGCGCCCTGCCGCAAAATTGATAAAGAAGAGGGCAGTCACGCCGGAATTTATCTGCGTGTCGTCAACGAAATCGCCCGCGAGATGGCAAAAGAGTATCCGGATATCAAAATCCTTGCCAATGCCGAACTTTTCCTTCTGTCTTTTAAGTATCGCCTCACGCAATGGGATATATCCCTCTGTAATGCTGTACTGAAGTGCTGTTGTTGACTGCTTTTCAAATATATCGTTTGCAAATTTCTGCATTGCATCAACGGGGAAGCTTTCG
>JAZQYS010000009.1:0-3777 GCA_045633645.1 Victivallaceae bacterium
GGAACCAATAGGCTATAGTTTTTTGATAAGTTATTTTTCATTGACTGTCCTTGTCCCCTACAAAAAATCATATTTGACCACACACGCAGTACGCACGAAGGAACTATCTCCTGAAGGGGAAGAAGAATTTTTTCCGCCCAAGTTTCGTACTGATGGAACATGGCAATCGCATCTATTGTTCGCAATAAAGCAGGAGGGGATCAATTTACATATTCTGAAAGCATTGTTTCAACATATTAATAAAGCTGAGCTGATTGATTTGATTCAGGCAAAAAAACTCAGTATTTACACTCGACGTATCTGGTTTTTCTATGAATTACTCATGAAAGAACAGTTGCCGATTCCTCCGATGCGTTCCGGAAATTATGATTATGTATTGCCACCTGAAGAATATTTCACAATCGGAGAAGATTCTTCAGAAAGAATAAAAAGACAGAGACTTGTCAATAATATGCCGGGCAATGCTGATTTTTGCCCCATAGTAAGGATAACTAAAAAAGTCAAAGCCGGGATAAAGAAAAATTTTGGGACACAGCTAAGTGAAACTCTGAAAAATTACCCTTCAGAACTCATTTATCGGGCAAGTTCATTCTTATATCTGAAAGAAACAAAGTCTTCTTATGCCATTGAACGGCAAACTCCAACTCAGCAAAGAATAGCCGCTTTTATGTCTATATTGCAGCAAGCTGGGCAAGTTGAAATAACAAAGCATTTTTTAGTGCAACTGCAAAATACCATTGTTGATGAACGGTATGCAGAAAAAAACTATCGCCCGGATCAGGTTTATGTGGGACAGACATTAACTCCGGGGCGGGAATTAATTCATTTCATTGGAGTTAAACCGCAGGATGTTGAAATGTTTATGGAAGCATGGCTGACTTCTATGAACAAAGTCATCGTTGCAAGTTGCGATCCCATCATCGCTGCTGCTGTATTTTCCTTTGCTTTTGTGTTTATTGACCCATTTGGCGATGGCAACGGGAGAATTCATCGTTTTTTACTTCATCATATTCTGTCTGCCAAGAAATTTAATCAGGAAAATATTGTTTTTCCTGTTTCAGCAGTTTTGTATAAAAATTCCAAATTATACGACTCCATGTTGGAAAGTTTTTCAAAAAAGCTTTTGCCACTGGTCGATTATCAGCTCGCAGATGACGGTTCCATGACTGTAATGAATGAAACCGCCGATTTTTATCGTTTCATCAACTTTACAAGTATTGTTGAAAAATTCTTTGATGTGGTTGAGGAAACGCTGAAAACAGAATTGGTTCCGGAATTGGACTACCTCATAGCTTGGGAACGTACACGTGAACAAATGCGTGAAATTGTTGATATGCCAGAGAAAAAGGTTATGCTGTTTATCAAATTCACAGAACAAAACAATGGAGTTTTTCCCAAGAGCAGACGTGATTCTTTCAATGAATTGACGGATAATGAAATTACTGAATTAGCCCAAATAGTCAAAAAGGAGATAATTCTCCAAAAGAATAAATCGTAAGTCAAAAATCGAAAAAACGGCGTTTTGTAAGTGTTTTGGCACAAAAATAAGTGTTTCGGCACAAGTTTTCCGGTTTTGTAAGTGTTTGGGCAAAGAGTGTCCACCTGACATGCGTATTGCACCCCAGGTGGGCTTTTTCTTTACTTGATCTTGAAATAGTGGCGCTGTTCCTCCCAATCTTCCGGGAATCCTTTACGCAGTCTGGTAAGCGTTATGGTTTTGGGTTCGCGTCCATCAAGAATCAGATTGATGATATCCGGGGCCAGATTAACCAGACTGAGCGCCCGGAAAAGAAACGCCCGATCTATGTGTTCTTTTCTGGCCAATTCAGTAACGCTTTCCCCCTTGCCCGCCTCCAGATATTTTTGATATTGGAAGCCCTGGATCAGAGCTTTCTGCAATGGCGAAAGATTTTCTTTATCCAGTGGCTTTCCGCAATCCTCATCAATCAGCAGCGTTGTTTTTCTGCCGTCATGCTTCAGGCAAATCGGAATAGTTACTTCCAATCTGCCGTTCGGTAAAAATTTAATATCGCGTTCAATCATTTATATATGCTCCTGCCTCTTTGAAGATCTGCTCCAGACCTTCGATTTTATACTCAATTTTGACCTGATCCCGGAAAACTGTTATCTTGGAGATCAGCATATGAATTACCTGATATTGCTCAACCGGGAACATATTGCTCCAGGTTTCCTGTAAATTCTGCAGCGCGCTGATTATCTGCTCTGGTGAAAGCTCTTTGCCATCGATCGTCAGCTCCTGGCTTTTTGCCTGAATCCCTGCCACCAGTGTTGGCGACATAAAAAGCTTCGATATTTCCCGCACAACCAGCTTCTCCAGCTCCGGAATCGGAACGGTTCTAAGCGCACAATACTGATTATGCCGGGAGTTCACCTTACATATATAATAACGGTAATGGGCAACTTTGCGTTTTGAAGTGTAATTTTCGGTCATCCGTTTTCCGCAATATCCGCAATAAACCAGCCCTTGCAGCGGCGTTATGTGTTTGGCCTGCCGATTGCTGGAAACTGTATTGGTCTGCAAAAGCAGCTGAGCTTCTTCCCACAGATCCTGAGAAATAATTGCTTTGTGCTCGCCAGGATAATCATGTTCTCCGTGGCGGATAATGCCGACGTAAATGGGATTTTTCAGAATCTGATAAATCTTTTGCGTATCGAACTTCTTTCCCGGATGCACGCGCCCGTTGCGGCTGGTCCACTGTGCAGTTGTAAAACCGGCTTCATTGAGTTGGGCCGCAACTTCAGAAGCAGATCCGGTTTTCGTATAAAGTTCAAATATCTGCTTGACCTTTGCCGCTTCTGCCGGTTCAACCACCAGCTTCTTCGCGTTGTTTTCCCGATCAACGATATAGCCCATTGGCGGAGTGCCGCCACAGTATTTGCCTTTCCGTTTTGAGGCAGCCACTTTATCGCGGATGCGTTCTCCGATAATTTCACGTTCATACTGCGCAAAGGTAACCAGAATGTTCAGCATCATGCGGCCAGCAGATGTATGAGTATTGATATCCTGTGTGACGCTGACAAAGGAAACATTGTATTCATCAAAGAATTTGCACAGCTCGGCAAAATCGCAGATCGACCGGCTGAGCCGGTCAATTTTATAAACAACAACGATATCAATTTTGCCAGCTTTAATATCTGCAAGCAGCTGTTTCAACGCCGGACGTTCGACGTTGCCTCCGGAATAACCTCCGTCGTCGTAATGAGTCGGCAGGCAGAACCAGCGTTTTTCTTTCTGACTGGCAATATAATTCTCTCCGGATTCCCGCTGGGCGTCCAGTGAATTAAATTCCATATCCAGGCCTTCTTCGGTACTTTTGCGCGTATAAATGGCGCAGCGGACAATATTGGTGTTTTTCATTGTTTGTTCTCCAATCCAAAAAATGTATATCCATTGCGGTTGTATCCGCTGATTTTACGGGCAACAGCCGAAAGCGATGAATAAAGCACGCCTTCATATTCATAGCCGCTTTCCCGCACGATCACTTCATGCTTCCTGTTATGGTATTCTCTGACGATCCGGGTGCCGGAACGCAGGCAGTTGCTCTTTCGTGAGATCTTGGTGTTGATTGCTCCGATTCGCTCCTTTGTTTCCTCTGAAAGACCGCCGTAAACAAGTTCCTGAATCCGATACGCCAATCGCCGTCTCATGAAAACGACACCGTAATCAGGCGGTTCAGTATGAAAAAGTTCGCGCCATTTATGCACGAGGTCATCCATATCCATGCTTTGCAGTTGAAAAAGCTGCGTCCGGACACC
>JAZQYS010000010.1:0-3983 GCA_045633645.1 Victivallaceae bacterium
ACCCTATTTGGGGAACTTTTTAGAAAAAGTTCCCCAAAAACCTTCAAAAATTTTTGAGTTGAAAAATATCTCTGAAACAGGCAAATCAGCTGTGTCAGTGTATTAATATTGCCTCAAGTGCCTTTTTTTTCAAATTAAAGCACAATAAACTGATTGATTTTTACACTTTTAAGTGTTACTTTATTTATATGTGAATAAAAAATGAACCTTATTCCAATTCAAGGAGAATAAAAAATGTTGAATCTTGCCGGCGTTTATACAGCCATGGTGACACCTTTCAAAGGCGGCAGAGTTGATTACGACGCCCTTAAAACTCTGGTCGAAGATCAGATTGCAGGCGGCGTTGCCGGATTGATTCCGGTCGGAACTACCGGAGAATCCCCCACGCTTGACTGTGATGAACATCTTGAAGTTATTGCCAAAACCATTGAATTCGCCGACGGCAAATGTCAGATTATCGCCGGAACCGGAGCAAACTGCACCGCCGAAGCCATCAAGTTGACCCGTGCCGCCAAAGCTCTGGGCGCAGATGCCTCTTTGCAGGTGACTCCCTACTACAACAAACCGACGCCCGAAGGTCTTTACCGTCACTTTGCCACGATCGCCGACGAAACCGGACTGCCGGTCGTTCTCTACAACGTGCCGGGACGTGCCGGAGTGCCGATTCCCGTGGATACCATTGCAAAACTTTCTTCACATCCCCTGATGGTCGCTGTGAAAGAAGCCGGCGGCAGTGTTGACAGAGTTTCTCAGATCAAGGACCGCTGTGATATTACCGTTCTTTCAGGTGATGACGGTCTTACGATTCCGATGATGGCTGTCGGCGCAAGCGGTATCATCAGTGTTGCCTCAAACGTCATCCCCGCAGAATTGACTCAGATGGTCAAGTTCGCCCTTGACGGAGATTTCAAATCCGCTGCTGCCATGCACAAAAAATATTACAGATTCTTCACGGATCTTTTTATTGAAAGCAATCCGATTCCGGTCAAGGCGGCTCTTGAAATCATCGGCAAAGGCAAGGCTGAATACCGTCTGCCGCTGTGCGAACTTTCGGCGGCACACTATGAACAGCTGCGCGAAACGATGAAACACTGCGGAGTTATCTGAAAGTTTCAGGAAAACTTCCATGCTTCTTGAACAGATAAATTCCCCGTCTGACGTAAAAAAACTTTCCATTGCCGAAATGGAACAGTTGTCAACGGAAATCCGTCAGTTCATCATATCCGCAGTCGGAAAAAACGGTGGACACCTCGCCTCAAATCTCGGAACTGTGGAGTTGACAATAGCACTGCACAAGGCGTTTGATATTCCGTCAGACGCCTTGATTTTTGATGTCGGACACCAGGCTTACACGCACAAAATTCTGACAGGACGCAGAGAAAAATTTGCCAATCTGCGCCGTGCAGAGGGGTGTTCAGGCTTTCCTTCGCCTGATGAATCATCAAGTGATACCGGCGTTTCAGGACATGCCGGCGTTGCCGTTTCTCTGGCGGGCGGAATCCTTGAAGGACGGAAAAAATGCGGAGATTCCCACCGCGCCATCGCCGTTATCGGAGACGGTTCCCTCACCAGCGGCGTCACCTTTGAAGGATTGAATTCCGGCAAAAGCAGCGCAAAAAAACTGATTGTCATACTCAACGATAATCAGATGTCCATTTCAAAAAATGTCGGCAGTATCTCAAGGTGTCTCAACCGGATTATTTCCGGCAATTTCTACAACCGTCTGAGAAACCGTCTGCGTGAAATCTCCCGTCCGAGAAAGAGATTGGATTCCCTGCTTTCAAGAATTGACGATGCGGTCAAATCTGCAATGCTTCCGCCTGGACTGTTGTTTCAGGAGTTGGGATTCCGTTATTTCGGTCCGGTTGACGGACACGATACGGCGGCACTGCTTGAACTTTTCACCAGAATCAAAGATTTGGACGGTCCGATTCTGCTTCATGTTTTAACGACCAAAGGAAAAGGCTGTTCCTTTGCAGAAGAAAATCCCTCGTTGTATCACGGGGTCTCAGGCTATGAGCCTGTGACCGGACTGCTCCCATCATCAGGCAGCAGTTTTTCAAAAGCATTCGGACATGCCCTTGTCCGTCAGGCTGAAAAAGATGACAGAATAGAGGCGGTTTCAGCAGCGATGATTGTCGGAACAGGCTTGCGGACTTTTGCAAAAGACTATCCGACCCGCTGTCACGATACCGGAATCGCCGAGTGTCACGCCGTGATTTTTGCCTGCGGACTGGCTGTTTCAGGAAGAAAACCTGTCTGCGCCTTGTATTCCACCTTTGCCCAAAGGGCCTTTGACTGCATTTATCACGATGCGGTTCTGGCAAAACTGCCGGTTGTCTTTGTGCTTGACCGTGCGGGAATCGTTGAAGACGGCCCCACACATCACGGCATTTATGATCTTGCCTTTTTAAGTGCCATGCCCGGACTGGTTGTTCTGGCTCCCCGCAATTATGCCATGTTGGATTACATGCTTGACTTTGCATTGAAACACTCCGGCCCCGTCGTTTTGCGTTATCCGCGCGGCGCGGAAGGGGAGCGTGCTTCACACGCCCAGCCGGGAGTTCTGCAATACGCCAAGGCTGAAATCGTCCGTTCCGGAAACGGTCCTGTCATCTGGGCAATGGGCGCAGAAATTGAAACCGCATTGCGTGCAGCAGATATCATAAAAGAACAAACCGGAGTTGAGTGTTGTATCATCGACCCCTGTTTCATCAAACCGTTTGACACGGAAACCGCCCGCAAATTTTCAGACAGGCATGTATTTGTCATTGAAGACCACGTCATTTCCGGCGGACTGGGCAAAATATTGTTTTCAGCAATCGGCACTCCTCCGGGACTGCTGCGCATAAATTACGGCTGGCCCGATGAAATCATCTCTTACGGCAAAATCGCCGAAATCAGAGAAAAGTACAACATGACCCCCGAAGCCATCGCCGCGGATATTATAGAAAAGTTGAAATAGCAGCGGTGGTCTGCCGTCTGCGTGGGCGCAAGAGTTGCCACTGGGTAAGGCAGCGCGCAAGAGTTACCGCAGGCTACTGCCCCGCGCAGACTCACCGCTGGGGTATGCAGCGCAAAAAAACTCAGGATTTCTTAACTTTATTCTCTGTGCCTGTTGTTTTTCTTTTGTTTCGGGTGTATATTAAAACGCATTTAAACAAAGGAGACTATTCTTATGAAAATTGCAGTTACTTGTGAAAACAACAATGTTTTTCAGCATTTCGGACATACGCCGGGATTTGCCGTATTTGAAGCCGATGAAAACTCTGTCATTTCAGAAACTTTTCTTGACAGCGGCAGCTCCGGACACGGCGCTTTGGCTGCCCTGTTGAAAGAAAATGCTGTTGATGTCCTCATCTGCGGCGGTATCGGCGGCGGTGCCATCAATGCCCTGACTCAGGCGGGAATAAAAGTTATCGGCGGAGCCTCCGGCAACGTGAAAGATGCGGCAGAAGCTTTCGTCAAGGGTACGCTCTCTGTCCGCAGCGATTTTCACTGCAATCATCATCACCACGCGGAGGGACACGATTGCGCCGGTCACTCCTGCGGCGGAAAGTGTTCTCACTGAAAAAAAACATCTACGGGAATTTTCCTGCTGTGAAAAAAATATATTTCATCCTTCTGCTGACGGTCCTCTTTCTTTCCGGATGCAGTCTTTTTCTTGCGCCCAAAGTCAAAGAGTTTGATCTTGATATGAAAATCAACTCCGTTCCGGGAAGTGTCCGTGTAGCGGCTGTCCGCAATTTATCCAACTCCGGACAGCGTTTTCTTCTGCGCACAGAAAAAACTTTGACAAGAGATCCCCTCAACATCTGGACAACTGAACCCGGCACGCTGATCTGCAACGCGCTCAACCGGTGTTTTAAAGAAAACAAAACTCCGGCAAAAAAAGTTTTCATCTGCGATATCACCTGCTTTGAAACGGATATCTTTAAAAACGTTTTCAGAATTTCAGGCAATTTCCGCAGACAGGGAACAAG
>JAZQYS010000011.1:0-3408 GCA_045633645.1 Victivallaceae bacterium
AACTGCTGGTCGTCATCGCCATCATCGCTCTGCTTGCCGGTATGCTCATGCCCGCACTCAATAAGGCAAGAGAACGCGCCAGAAGTATCAAATGTACCGCCAATCTCAAACAGAACGGCATGGCATTTGCCATCTATCAGATGAACCACAAAGACTGGGTCGCCCTCAATTACTATGCCGGTTCCGGAACCACCCGCACCTGGTCGGAATTTACTTTCGGCAAATACAACGAACCCGGATATGCCGGTGTTCTGGGAGAATCCACCCGCTGCCCCTCCGTTAAACATCCGGCGGGCGTCCACAAAAACCACCAGCAGTACATCTACGGTGCTTTGGGATTCGTCCCCAAGACCAGCGGCACTCCCGGCAAAAAGTTTGCTGAAAACAGCAGGGGTGCTTTCCATGCCGCCGGAGGCTCCGATACAGCCTCTCTCTTTATCCGTATGAATAAACTCATGGATGGTGCCGCATTTCCGATGCTTGCCGACAGTCTCAAAGACAACGCAACTTACGGCAAGGTTCAGCACTACATCTTTAAAGCCGACAACACCCAGGGCGGTTTGAACCTGATCCACAACGGCGTCGGCAATGTTCTCTACGCTGACGGTCACTGCGGTACTCAGGGAAAAGACGGTGCCTACGAAAACGGTTTTGCCGCTTACTTTGAAAGTGAAAAACTCTACGACAGTGCCAAATAATCACCGCTCTGCCGCTATGAAAAAAATTGTTTTGACCGGACTGCTTCTCGGAGTATGTCTGCTGAATGCCGGAGATATTATCACTCTCCGGCAAAACTTTTTCAAAAAAATCAGCAAGCATCCGGAAACTGCCCGCAATTATCTTGCGGATAAAGACCCTGAAATCCGCCGTTACGCCCTTTATATCCTTATAAAACAGAATCCGCAGCACGCTCTTGATGCAATCAAAAAAGCCTTGACTGACTCAAATGAACAAGTCCGTCTCACAGCAGTTTCAATTCTTCCCTCTCTCAAAAATAAAGATCCCCGTGCCGGAAAATTATTGCAGAAAGCTGCTTCAACGGATAAATCCCGTGCCGTCCGTCAGATTGCAGTTCAGGCAACCTGGCCGTTCAACCGCGAAATCAAACGGCTCAAAGATGATCCGACCTGGGATTACGAAGTCAAAACAATCAAATCCATTCCGCTTGAAAAATCCCCCTGGCTCTTCACAGCTGATCCGCTGCAGCAGGGACACCTGAAAGGCTTTTTCAAAGTTGCCAACAACGTTTCAAAGTGGAAAAAAATTAAAATGGGTATCTGGGAAAATCAGGGACTTCCCGATTATGACGGCGTTGTCTGGTATCAGATTCGCTTCAAAATGCCCGCAAAAATGGACTGCAATGCAGTAGAAATCGCCTTTGACGGCGTGGATGAATCCGCCTGGGTCTGGCTCAACGGAATTTATCTGGGAAGTCACGATATCGGTCCGGAGGGTTGGAAAGAACCCTTTGCCGTTGATTGCCGCAAAGAAATCCGCTGGGGAAAAGAAAATATCCTGACCGTGCGCGTTTTTGACGCCGCCCACGCAGGAGGCATTTACAAGCCCGTCAGAGTGGATATCCTCAAATAAAACTGCAAGGTGAAGGATATGTTGAAAAATCTCTTTGTCTGCTTTTCTGTATTTTCCGGCATACTTTTATCCGCCGGAACAGGTGAAATCATTGCCGCCTGGAATTTTCAGGACAATTCTGCGCTGAAAGGAAAATTTCCTGTCAAACTGCGGGGGAAAACGGTCCTTGACAAATCAGGACTGCATGTTCCTGTGGCCTCTTTCCGTCAATCCGGCGGCGCAATTCTTTTGAAAAACTCCCCTGCCCTGTCTCCTGCGGATGCTTTTGAAATCACGGCACAGCTTGTTCTTGACGCTGATGCCGGAAAAGTTCCGGGCAGACGGATGATTTATGATGCAAAATATGTTCCCACGCCCAACAGTGCAGCGCAGAAAAAATATCACAGGGGATTTATGTTTTTTCTCGTATCCAACGGCAAAAACATCTTCCGTCCCGGGGCTGCATTCGGATTCGGTGACAGCAGTATCCAATCTTACGGGAAAAATATCGAACTTATTCCCGGCAGAAAATATCTGCTTTCAATGCTTTTTAACGCCACGGGAAAAGTCTCTTTCTACATTGACGGAAAATTAAATCACACAGGCAATATTCCGGCAGGAAAAGTTGCTTTCTCCGGCATCACCCCCGTTCTGGGAGACCGTGCCGGTGCAAATTATCAGCCTTTGCAGGGCAGACTGCTCAAACTTGAAATCAGAAAATCCAAGTACACGCCCGTTGATTTCTCAACGATTCCTGAACATCGCAGAGTCTTTGAACGCGGCGAAAAAAAGGCGGGATTTTCTGTAAAATTCAACAATTTCACAGGAACTGCTCTCAAGGGAAAAATCACCGTCAGTGCTTCATCTGAAGGGAAAACCGTTGACACTTTCCGTTTTTCCAACGGTATTCCTGATTCAACTCAACTCTACTGCCCCGTGGACACCCTGCTCCTGCCCGGAGATTACAACATGGAATTAACGGCAAAAGATGGCTCCGGTAAAACCATCGCCCGCAGTAAAATTCCTTATACGGTTGTTCCGTCTTACGGAGATTTTCTCCCGGTTTTTCTCTGGGGAAATCACGAGGATATCAAAGCCATAAAAGAGGCGGGATTCACACACCAGATTGTCCACATTTTCCCCCGCACCGGAAACTTTCAGGAAAAAGAACTTGCCCGCTGGATACCGCATCTGGACGCAAACCTGAAAGAGGGGCTTTACACTTTCGGAACGCTTCACGCGCATTTCCGTTTTCTGAAAACCAAACGCTTTTTGAGAACAGATAAAAACGGCAAAGTCTATCCGAGAATCGGACTTGAAGCGTCTCACCCTGCTGTACAAAAAGAGTTTGCTCAGGCTGCACATTCAACGGTAAAAGCCGTGGCGCATCATCCTGCTTTTGACGGCGTTCTCATCAACAGTGAAGTACGCGACAGTTCCCTGCCCTCATTCGGCAGCGGTGTGGAACCGGCGGCATTCAAAAAATTTGCAGGATACGATATTCCTGAAACCATAACCGGCAAGTCCCCCCGCCCCATGCAGGGGGATCCGGCGTTTCCCTGGGACAAAGTTATCTCTCCCGACCGCAAAGATCTGGTTTTTCTCCGCTGGTTCTGGGCGTGCGGTGACGGCTGGAATCCTTTGCAGACACTTTTATCTGATACAATGCACAAAGCGGCAAAAGGCAAAAAGACGCCCGGCAGATTTTTCACCTTTTACGATCCCGCAACCAGAGTTCCCCCTATGTGGGGTTCCGGCGGAAACGTGGATATGATCAGTCAATGGCCCTACTCCTACCCCGATCCCATCAAAATCGGACAGACAACCGATGAAGTTATT
>JAZQYS010000012.1:0-9287 GCA_045633645.1 Victivallaceae bacterium
GGAGAACCCTATAATCACCGCATCTATCTTAACGGCGGCAGTTATTATGATATCCTCACACCGGAACTTGCCCGTATCGCTTACGGTTACCGTACCAAAGAAGCCTTGGTGGAATTCGGTCCGAATCTGATACGCCCCTATTCGCTTTTTGCGCCTGAAAAACTTAAAACCTACGATGCCAAAAAGCCCGAAAACGATGCGGCAATATTGCATCTTCTCGGCTATGTCATGGTCAATGGACTTGAGACCTGTGAAATGTACCCCGGACACGGAACAACCCGTTTTATTGAATGGCGCGCCGCACAGGACTCCGTCGGCTGGGATGAAAATATCACCTTTTATCCTTTCTGGGAAAAGGAAAGTCATCCGGCGTACATCGTTAAAAACGCTTCTGAAAAACTGCTGGTTTCAAGTTACGTCAACAGCAGGACCGGCAAAGCCGTCGTGGCAGTTTTGAACGATCAGCCGAAGTCAGTTTCCTGCCGTCTTCTGCTTGATGTAAAAAAACTGACAGGAGAAAAAGGAATGATGATTTGCCGCAGTGTTTTTGAAAAGAAAACTTTTTCTGCGACAGAAAAGTTTCTTGATCTGCAGCTGAAACCAAGACAATTTATTATGCTGACTGTTACAAGGAGATAAAATGAATATAAAAAATTTGCTGCTGTTGTTATTATTCTGCACTTCATCTTGTTTTGCAGATGTTTTGCGTTTGGAAGACTCTTGCAGCCGTTTTTCCTTTGATAAAAACACCGGAGCTTTGCGGGGGATTTTCAGCAAAACAGCGGGAATTTCTCCGGTAAAAGAGGGAAATAAAAGCGGAATTTTTGAACTTTCTCTTAAAAAGAAAGGTTATATCCGTGCAGAGGAAGTAAAAAAAATCACTGCAGAAGATTGCCGTCTGATCTCTCAAAAAATAACATCGCAGGGAAAAAAGAAAATTTTAACGCAAAGTTATCTGCTTCCTGATAACAAAAGCCATTTCACCTGCCGCATGATTTTTGATGAAAAACAATACAGTTCATGGCAGATTGTTTCCATTGAAAACAACAGCGGGATGGAAATTTTTGAAGTGGCATTCCCTGTCATCGGGGGGATAGACCTTGCCGGCAAAGAGATGCTTTTCCGCGGCGGGATGTATTATGTTTTACCTGATCCCTTCAAATACAGAGCCTTGAATGATGTTTTTCCCTCCCGCGCCCCGTTTCCGGTGCTGGATATATACAGCAAAGACGGCAGCGGCGGTCTTTTTTTAATTGATCTTGACCGGACCCGGCAGAGGACGATGCTCAGTTCCCGTTCCTCCGGCAGAAAGCTGTTTTTCAACAAGACTGTGAAAATCTCCGACGGAGAAAAATATCAGCCCGAAAACCGGATACTTGTCAGCACCCATACCGGGCAATGGCATACGGCAGGGGCGGTTTACCGTGATTTTCTGGCAGCGGGGAAAAATCACGTTCAACACCCCGAATGGCTTGAAAACTGTCACGGATATTACGCTCAGGGCTGGGGACCCCGTCCCCGTTTCAGCGATATTCCTTACTGGAGCAATGCGATGAAAGAGGAGTCGGGAATGAACTTCATCTTTTACTTCAATTTGCGCCACCGCTGGCTGACCCAGACGCCTGCACCGCATCTTGGAACTTACGAAGATCTCAAATGGGCAATCCGTAAACTGCGCCGGAACAAACTTTATTTCGGTTACTACAATTTGGCAAACTCCCTGCATCCGATGGTCGATCGGGAGTTTCTACCTGAAAAACCGGCACAGATGGGCAGTTTCAAGCGTCCGATTTTTGACAAACATGATTTTCTGGAACCGGGAACGGCGGTAAAAGACTCCATCAAAAATATTGACGGCTCTGTTATATTTGAGTGGACAGCTCTTAAAAAGCCTTTTGATCTGAGTCTGAAAAACCGCCGCAGAATGTACGCTCACTCGGGCGCATTGCGTCTTTGCCTTGAACAACCGGCTTCTCAGCGTTATTTTACCGGTGTCGCACAACGCTTTGCCAATGTCGGACTGGATGTTTTTTACTGGGATACCGTCGGCTGCGGCAATCACAATTGTTTTGATCCTTCTCACAAACACGGCTACGGCACCTATGCTGACGGCGAGGCAAAATACCTTGCCGACAGTTGGAAAATCGCTAAAAAAAGCAATCCTGATGCCGCATTCATGTATGAAAACATCAACTGTACCACCGGAAATTGCAACGGTTATTTATCCACAGTTCACTCCTTCCCTGCGGCAATCCGTTTTATATCTCCGGAAAATATCGGAATGCTCGGTAATGCCAATCATCCCAAAGACTTACTGGGTTCTTATCTGGAGTCTTTCCGCTGCGGTATGCGTCTGGGCGGCTTTAATGAGTGGTGGGAAAACGATAAAAACTGGGTTCGCACTCAAAAAATCAATGCCGGAATGCTGGCTTTGCGCAAGAGTGTCGGCGAATTTCTCTATCCCGCCCGTTTTCTGGATACCTTGGGGGTTAAGTGCAGCGGCAAAAAGGTCAACGCAGGTCTTTTTGTTTCACAGGATAATCAGCTGATGATTGCCAATATTATCAACCGGGACAACGAAAAAAATGCAGTTGTAACCATTGCGGCAAAAGAGTTTCAAAAGGCAAAATATGCTTATGTGGTAAAATATCCTGAAGCCAAATTTGAACGCCTGCAATTCCGGAAAGACAAAAACGGTATCAGTTTTAACGCGCCGCTTTCAATTGCTTCATCCATAGTGTTTCTCAGCCGTCCGGAAATCGCTGCAAGCGTGGAATCCTCCAATGCTTCTCCCGGCGGCAAGGCTCAGGTCAAAGTCAGAATCCTCAACCTTTCTCCCGGAAAAACAAGCGGAAAAGTCGCTTTGGATATTCCGATTCCCGGTGTAAAGAAAGAGACAAAGCAATATTCATTTAAAAGTGAACTTGAATGTAAAACGCTCACTTTTGATGTGCCTGTTTCTGAAAAGGTTTCCATCGGCAGATACAATATTCATGCCGATATACAAACGCCGTATGCCCAATACCGCCGCTGGGAATTGTGCTTTGTTGAGGAACCGGTAAAAGTCAACCTTGAACATTATCATTTGGATAAAATCAAAGTTTCCCTGAAAAATCTGACTGCCCGGAAACAGATTTTTGAACTGGCTGTTACAGGAAAAGAAAAATCTTCTTTTTCCGGCTTTAAGAAAAAATATGCTCTTGCGCCGGGGGAGAACAAGGCAGATTTCTTCACCATTCCCGGATTATCTGACAACCAGCAGCCTTTCAGAGTTAATGTGAACAGTAAATCAGCCAATTGGCAGGATCATTTTGTTGAAACGTTCTGGCCGTTGATTGCCAACGGAAATCTGGAATCATCCAACTTCAATGACCGTCTGCCCGACTACTGGTGGATTGCCAATCCCGAGCGTTCCAGATATCCGGAGCAGCCCTGGTTCCAATGGACAAAAAACGGCGGATATAAAAATAACGGCAGAGCGTTGAAAATTTCAGGCGGTGCCAAAAGTCAATATTCTCTGACGCCTGTCGGACCGCTGAAGCCGGGAAAGACCTATCATTTCAGCTTCATGGCAAAAAGTACTGCCCCCTGTGATGCAGCAGTTTCCTGTATCGGAGCCGTTGATCACAGTGAGCGGGAAACTTTTAACAGCAATGCCGGCAAACGTCCTGTCCGCCGGAACTTTTCTGTTGTTCTGAAACTGGATAAAAAAGCATCTTCCGGAGAGTGGAAAAAATATTCCGCAACCTTTACAGTTCCTCAGGATATGAAATTGTTTTCAACCTACAAAGGATTTGCCAATATTTATTTTGCCAACAAAACTCCGGGAACAGATGTGTTTTTTGACAATGTCCGTTTAATTCCGTTTAACGAATCATTGCGCAAATAACATGTTGCATACTTTTGATGCCGCAGCTGAAACGACGAACAGTGACGTAATGCCGGCAAAAGCAGTATTGGTTAAAGTTTTATCTTTTTGTTCATAAGATATTTGATCTCCCTGTCGGCAGTTCGACAGGGAGACGTTGATTGCTTTATTCGGCAATGTTGACTTCTGCAGTTGCATATTCCAAATGGGTTCCGAACAAACGCAAAGTGCCTTCATGGAAAAACATACCTTTTACATCAAAAGGAGCCTCTGCAAGTTTGTGTTTTTTTCCTTTAGGCAACTCTTTTGCGTAAATTTCCCGATTTTTCTCACAGAAAAAGAAAATATTTTCGCCATATATTCTATCTGAATCATAAGGAGCAGCTTTCTTGCAAAGATAAAAATTGTCATCATCTTCATCTTCTTCGATATAGTACTCTCCGACTTCAACATCATCCGGATCACTTGCATCTGACTCATCCGCTTCACACCAGTATTCCGCATCATCGGATGTATATACTACCGTTAAGCCATCTTCATTTTCACCTTCCAGATAATAGGTGTCATCAGAAAAGCCGAGTTCACTGCATTCTGCATCCACATCATCCAGCTCAAAACATTCCCAACCGGATTTAATCTTTTTGGCTTTCGCGATGTATTGAACATCATCAGAGTCATCAAAAAGGACAATATATTTTTTACCATCGTGAATTATATCTCTGATATAGCGGCAATCTTCAGAAATATCCTCTTCTGAAACATATTCCCAGTTATATCCGCTTTTTGAATAATAAATACCGTGCAGATCATTGATTATAAAGCGACCATTGATAAATTGTACACTTTGCAAATTTTTAGAAACAATTTCTTCGGAAAACTCTTCGCCATCTTCACTGACAAAGAGAGCAGATTTTTCTCTGCGTGGCATTCCTAAGCTGTTTTCAAAAATATCCAAACGCACAAAAATTTTTTCGTTGAGATAATAAACTTTCAAATCACTTTGGGTTGTTGTAATCGCCTGACCGGAAAATACTTTTCTAAGAGCAGTTGAGAAATGTTCTGCAGCCAGTTCTTCCGGTGTAGAGGCTTTTGAAGGAGTAAAAGAATATTTTTCGGTCTTTTCTCTAACATCATCCCAGGGGGTGTTTTTCAGAGCAATTTCAAGTTTGATTTGTTCAATGTTCATTTCTGGTTCCCTTTAATGTAATTTTAAAGATTAATTTTTTTTTTGCCTTTAGAGGCAATTTAAAAACTCCTCAAAAATCTTAAAGCGCATTTGCCTCGATTTTTTTTGAATAACTTTTACAATCATCTCCGTTAAGTATTTTCCCGGAGATACCTCTTGTTAATACCGCTTCAATTATTTTTGCACCAGTGTTCTTTTCTCTGATAACTCCTTTCTGAAATTGTAAAAGGCACAAAAAAGACGTACCACCATTTTTATGACTCAGGAGGTACGCCAATATCCGAAAAAGACCATGCAGACAAAGTACGTCTGTGCAGACAGACGCATCCCAAACAAGTCGATCTTTTTCTCTGTACTTTGGCGTTTCCCTGAGTTTCAATCTGCTTGAACAATGCGAATGATTTGATTTTTAAATTGTTGTGATTACGCTTTTCTTGTTTTTACCTTTCATTTTGAAATTCAACAGTATAACGTAACACCACAATCCTTTAAAATCAAATCGCATTCCTGTTTGCATGGAAGAAAATTTTTTCTTCAACTTGTTATTCGTAAAAAAATCCGCAATTTGTCGCCGGAAGTGAATGTTTTTTGTATTTTTTTAATGTTTGAATGTTTTTTGCCGAAACTCCAGTTGGGAATGGCCCTGATGAACCCGCGGTAAACCTGAAGAACAACTTTACCTTTTTTTGAGTCCATTTTGTCCATCAGGTCCACCAGGTCCGCAAAATGCCGGTTTGTATTAAAAACACGTTCTGAAATATAAAAACAGCTTGCACCGTGACAAGCGAGGAAATCAAATTCTGAAAATCGCTTCACTTTTATTCAGAAAAACTCAGAATAAAAATATAAGCGACTACCCCAAGCCCAGATGTTATTCCTGCGGCGATTGCAAATAACAGTAAAAACCTTTTTGCAGTAACTTTTGTGCCATTATGGTTTCTCAATGCAAAAGTGAACTTATGCTTGTTTTTTTCAGTCATCATTCACCTTTTGCTGTGTTGATTGACTTAATAAGCATTACTCGGATTTGAGAACAAAAATTATCTAATTCCTGATATTTTGCTTCATCAATATAATTTGTTTTTAAGAGAAGTTCCAGCCAGTAACTTGTTTCGTTGGCTTCTTTGAGGGCGATTTGCAGTTTGGCGATAAAGTCAGGTTTGCCGTGGGCGTATTGCGCTTCGTGGATATTTGCTCCGATACTGGTTCCGGCTCTGCCGATTTGATTGGAAACAATCGTTTCATGTTGACTTTTCAGGAATTTTACCAATTCCAGTATTTGTACAGCAAAATCGACCGATAATGTTCGCAATTTGCTTTCAGCCATAATGATATTCTCCTTTTTGAAAGTAATATAGCATAGGCAGTGCAAAATACAAGGAGGCAACGCCGCCGTTTAAGCACCGCAGGTGCGCCTTAAAACAGGAACACAATCCTTACTCCCGCCGGGAGCAGACTTCACAAGTGAAGCGATAGCGGAACGACTTCACAAGCGAATGAAATGGCTTGCCGCGGCGTAATGAAATGAAGCCGGGAGCGACTTCATCCGCCGTCGCTCTGCGAGCTATGGCGGGACAAGCAAGCAAGGCTTCTCTGGTGTTTGGTGAAGATGTGAAGAAAAAACTTCGTTTTTTTGAGTGAAGTTGTGCTTCGCACAGTGAAGAGAAGACTTGCGTCTTCGTTCCGCCATTTTTTGGGCAAAAAAATGGCGGAGAGAGCGGGATTTGAACCCGCGGTGAGGTTGCCCCCACAACGATTTTCGAGACCGTCGCCTTCGACCACTCAGCCATCTCTCCGAAAGGGTGTTCAATGCAAAATATAGCACTGTGGAGAAAAAAAGGCAAAGTTTTTTTGAGAAAAAGAGGAATTTTTTTTGAAAAATGATGAAAAATCTGCTATTTTAAACAACGATTGGATTTTTATAACAAGATTTTTCAGGAAAGGAATCTTATGGACATCAAATTTTTTAATACAATGGAACGCAGAACTATGCCTTTTTCTTCTATTACTCCGGGAGAAGTGGGACTTTATACCTGCGGACCGACTGTCTACAACTTTGCTCATATCGGAAACTTCAGAGCCTATATGTTTGAGGATATCCTCAAACGCACTCTTGAATATTTCGGCTATAAAGTCCATCAGGTCATGAACTTGACTGACGTGGACGACAAAACCATCCGCGATTCACGCGCCGCAGGTCTGCCCTTGCGCACCTTTACCGAAAAGTACAAAAAAGCGTTCTTTGAGGATATCAAGGCTCTCAATATTGAACCTGCTGAAATTTATCCCGCCGCAACCGATCATATCCCCGAAATGATTCAGCTCATCCAGGTCCTGATGGACAAGGGATTTGCTTATCAGGCTGAGGATAAGTGCATTTATTTTTCTATTGACAAATTCCCCGCCTACGGTAAACTCGCCCGCATTGACCGCGAAAACCAGCGCGCCGGTGTGCGTATCAACTCCGACGAATACGCCAAGGATTCCGTTGCGGACTTCGCCCTCTGGAAAGCCTGGGACGAAAATGACGGCGATGTGAAGTGGGACAGCCCCTGGGGCCCCGGACGTCCCGGATGGCACATCGAATGCAGTGCCATGTCCAGTAAATATTTGGGCAATGCCTTTGATATTCATACCGGCGGTATTGACAATATGTTCCCGCACCATGAGGACGAAATCGCCCAGAGCGAAGCCGCCTCCGGTAAAAAATGGGTCAACTACTGGCTGCACTGTGAACACCTTATGCTCAACGGTGAAAAGATGTCCAAATCTCTGGGCAACTTCTACACCCTGCGCGATCTGCAGAATATGGGCTGGAGCGGACGTGAAATCCGCTGGGTTCTTGTCGGTGCGCATTACCGCAAGAAACTGAATTTCACTTTTGACGCGCTGGCGCAGGCACGCGAGACACTCAACCGTTTCTCTTCCTTCTTCGCCCGCATGAAAACCGTCAACGCTGCCGGAGACGGTTCTGAAATCAAAGCTCAGATTGAAAGTTCTCTTGAAAAATTCGGCAATGCCATGGCGGACGATCTCAACACCGCAGAAGCGCTGGCTCAGTTGTTTGATTTGAGCAGAGAAGCCAACCGTCTGGCGGATTCCGGAACTCTTTCCGCAGCCGGAGCTGCGGCTGTTCTTGAAGCATTCAGACAGTTTGACCGTATTCTGGGCTGTCTGGATGTGGATAAAGAGCCTGAAACTGAAGAAATCCCCGCTGAGATTACTGCTCTTGCTGAAGAACGTGCCGCCGCCCGCAAAGCCAAAAACTTTGCTGAAAGCGATCGTTTGCGCGATGAAATTGCCGCAAAAGGTTATGTTATTGAAGACGCCCCCGGCGGTGTCTGGCGTCTTAAAAAGAAATAGGAGGTTTTTATGCCTGAACATATTGCAATGATTATGGACGGCAACGGCCGCTGGGCGCAGAGACAGGGACTTCCCCGTACTGCAGGACACCGTGCCGGAGCAGAAAATATTTCGCGCGTTGTGGATATTTGTATGAAACACGGCGTGAAATCCCTGTCGGTTTACGCTTTCAGTACGGAGAACTGCAAACGTCCGATGGATGGAGTTTCTGCCCTGATGGCACTGATTCCCGAATTCTGTTCGGGCAGACTGCAGGACATGATGAAAAACGGTGTCCGTCTGCGTACCATCGGTAGAACATCGGATTTGCCGCTTGCCGCCAGAACCGTTTTGCTCAACACCATTGAAAAGACGAAAAACAACGATAAATTCACGCTCAACATCGCCTTGAGTTACGGTGGACGGGCTGAAATCGTTGATGCTGTCAACAAAATGCTCAAAGACGGAATAAAAGAAATCAACGAAGAAACTTTCAGAGATTATCTCTATGCCGGAGACATTCCCGATCCGGCAATCATCATCCGTACCGGCGGCGAAATGCGTCTGAGCAACTTTCTGATGTGGGAAAGTGCCTACTCTGAAATCTATGTCACCGACACCTGGTGGCCTGATTTTTCAGAAGAAGATCTGATTAAAGCCTTCAAGTGGTTTGAAACCCGTGACCGCCGTTTCGGGGGGATCAAAGCCTGATAAAGAGCTTTAAATGTTTAAAAAGTGCGTTTTTTTCAAAAAAAAGCGCATTTTTTTTTGAAATTGACTTGCAAAACTGCAAGAAAAAGGTTATATTCTGTATATCGCAATTCGATGGAACATGCGGGGGAGTAGCACAATTGGTTAGTGCACCACCCTGTCACGGTGGATGTTGCGGGT
>JAZQYS010000013.1:0-6148 GCA_045633645.1 Victivallaceae bacterium
GGCGTGATCGGAATGCTCACCGGCTTTGCCGGAATCATTCTTGCCGGCAGTTCCCGTGGCGGAGATATTTATGCCGGAACCTCTTTACGCACGCTTATCGGCGACGGCATGGCTCTGGCATCCGGTTTCTGCTGGGCATACTTCACCGTATCCGGCGTCAAAGTTTCGGATAAATACGGCGGAGCGTTATGTATGCTGATAGCCTTTGCCTTCGGCACGCTGTTGATGTCGCCGGTATTATTCTTTGTTCCTGCCGCTGAAATTGCCGCCATACCTCCCAAAGTCTGGGGAGGAATGGTCTACACCGGCGTTATCACGCTTGCCTTTGCGAACGCCTGCTGGTACGGCGCCTTGCGTTACCTCAAAGCGGGAATGCTGGGAGCATTCGGCTATCTATCTGCGGCGATAACATTCACACTTTCAATTCTTTTTTTGAAAGAAAAGTTCACCCTTCCCTTTATCATCGCCCTCCTTCTGATTATCGGCGGCATGTCTCTGATGATGAACCAGAACAAAGCGCAGGAAAAGTAAGTTACATTTGAAACAAACCGGGCGTTTGATGGACCAAATGGACGAATGATGTTTTACTCTTCTGAACTTACAGCTCTCATGAAATCATATCTCTAAATTCTGCTGTAAGCGGAAAACTTCCATCTGAGCTTCGATTTCGGCACGAAGCTGTTCTTCGGTGGGGAGATAGGTCAGATACTTGGCAGCAAAGAGTTGTTCATTGCCGTGCAGCACGGAGTAGCGGGCGATATCCTGACTGGTTTCGGAACAAAGCAGTATACCAATGGTCGGATTATCCCCTTCGGAGCGTTTCAGCTCATCGTACATACGGACATACATATCCATCTGCCCCACATCCTGATGGGAAATCTGCGTCGTTTTCAGGTCGATCAGCACAAAGCATTTCAGAATATAGTTGTAAAAAACAAGGTCAATGAAGTAATCTCCCGCATCAGTGGCAATATGCTGCTGACGGGCAACAAAAGCATAGCCCTTGCCAAGTTCCATAAGGAATTTCTGCAAGTGGGTCAAAATACACTGTTCCAGCTGACTTTCAGTAAAATCACTGTTATTGGTCAATCCCAGAAACTCGGCAACCACAGGATTTTTGATAAACTCCAGCTTATCCGTCTGCATCGGAGAAGTGAGAGTTTTCATTTCAGTTTTTACGGCATCTTTATTCTGACTTGCCAGCAACCGGTGATAATACTGTGACCCGATGTTGCGGTCAAGAGTGCGAACGCTCCATGCTTCGGCAGATGCTTCTTTCAAATACCACGCCCTTGCTTCAGCATCCGGCACCCGCAAGAGAGTGCGGTAATGTGACCATGAGAGATTTGGAACACGCGTGTTCCAAATCTCACCATCCGGAAAATAAAGGTAAAACTGTCTGCAATAGCGGAGATTGCGGTCATCAAAGCCTTTCCCGAACTCAAGAGTCAGTATTTTTGCAAGTTCCTGCAGCTGGCCCTTGCCGTATTCAGCTCTTGCTTTGCCCTGCTGTTCCTCTTCAACAATACGCTGTCCGATTTTCCAGTAAGTTGAGATCATACAGGCGTTGACTGCGGCATAAGCCCCCTGCCGGGCTTGCAGAATAATCTGTTTCAGGTCAGTAACCAAAGTTTCAGATACTAAATTGTTTTTCAATTCATTTGCCATACTGTTTTACTCCATTGGTTTGATTGCTCATTCAGAACGGCGACAATATTGACGGCAGCAAAAAAAACATTGGATAGTCATTTCATCCCAAACCGCCCGGACTTCCCGGTCATTAAAAATTTTAATAGATATTCGCCTCTTGCCTCTTTATATTTTATTCAGATAGGCTTGTCTTACAAGGCTTAATACATAGTCCAATTTTTCGGCATCAGACATGCTTAGTTCATAATCTCCATTACCCCAATGGCCAGTATTGGAAACATCTCGAGCTAAATTGTAAGGATCGTCCAAAGAATTTCGGGTCATGTTAAGGAATATTTTCAAACCTTTTTTCAGAACTACAATATCGGTAAAATTAGAACCATTAATGGTGAATGCTATATAAAGTTTTTTTGCTTTAATCTCAACATTGTCAAATTCAAAAATTCGTTCACGTAACTGATTATACAGGCTTACTATATTTTCTGGAATATTCTGAAGATGGTCGTTTTCTGTATACACCACAATCTCTTTACTGACAGTCTTCACTGCACTTTCTGCAGAAGATACTGTTTTAATGCTTTCTGTTGCATTTAGCTTTCGGATTTCATCAAAACTGACAGTCTGATTGTTAAAACGTTTAATTTCCCAAAGAGAGATTGGCAAGTCTTTGAAGTTGATAGCTTCTTTCTGATAAGGAGTAAAGCTCTGAGATATAAAAATAACTCGAGATTGTGACCAATCAACATCTGCCTTTTTTAGAATTTTATCGCAACATTCATTATATTCGAGAATGAAATCAGCCTTATTATTAAGCATCGCAGAGAGATACGCATATCCTTGATCAACCACGCTGAAGTTTTTATCCAGTTTGTATTCAATGATAACAAAGGAGTTATTCTGAGGATCAAAAGCCAACGTATCAATACGCAATTGTTTTACGCTGCCTGAAATGGAAAATTCTGACTTTACGAAATCCAACCCAAGCAAAGTTGTCAAATTTTGTTCAACCAGTTTCTGAATATCCAGTTCCAATTTAAAAGGCATTTCCTTAACTTGAGTAAAACTGTCGGATTTTATATCAAAAATTGGCATACCTCACTCCTTATAATCAATTTTATTTTTAATTGTCCTATACAGCTGCAAAGTAATATGCCGTTGAACTCACGCCTTAATATATCACACCGACGATGTTTTTTCAATTCAAGACTCTTTTTCTATCAAGTTACTGTTTCCATTGTGGGGCTTGATCAATCCGGCAAACAACAACTAATAAATCCTATATTTCTGTATCCAACGTCGTCTATCAGAGGAAACAAATATAAAAGGATATCTTGCAGTTTTGTAAATACAATCTACTCCAAATTCAATTGCGTTTCTTCGTTGAGGCGGGTGAAGAATTCCTGCATGAAAACGATGCGTTCAAGTGCCATGCGTTTGCCGGGAGAGGTCAGCATCGCTTCGGGAAGTTTACGCAACTTTACAAGATATTCGCGGTAGGCGGTGTCCTCTTTGGAATACGCACGGTGCGTTAATGCCTCCTTTTCTGTATTGTGCAGACGGGCACCGAACTTTCCGGCAAAGAGAAAAGCGCGTCCGATTCCGACTGCGCCGAGGGAGTCCAGTTTGTCAGCATCGTAGACAATCTGCGCTTCAAGACTTTCCGGCGCATTATTATCACGGTAACGGTGCGTGCGGACGGCGGAAACAACCCTTTGCGCAAAAGACGCTTCAACTTTCAACTCTTTTAAAATCGTTTCTGCCATCTCTGCTCCGAGTTTTGCATGGCAAACTCTGTTGTTTCCCTTTTCTTCAGGACGCGCAATGTCGTGAAGCAATGTCGCCAGGCGCACCACATCACTGTCAGCTTCAGGAAGTTCGGCAAGCAGTTTATCCGCGTTGCGGCAGACACGCAAGGTATGGTCAAAATCATGACTGCTCTCTGATTCAAGCAGATGTTTTTTTACGATCCGGGTAATGGTTGAGTAAAGTTTTTTACTGATCATTTTTCAAAAATTCAATGGTATATCTTCAATTCCCGTTAAACGGGTTTCTACATATTCTTTGACGATTTCTTCAGGTTCCCCCTGCTCTCTGAACTTCATCAGATACCGCGCGGCAAGTCCGCCCTGACGTTCAGGGTCCTGATCCACAGTGGCAATGGGCAGAAGCGTTACGTTGCCGAATCCCGTAAGCGCAATATCTCCGGGACAGGATATTCCACGCTGCCGCGCCGCTTTATGAATCAACTCCGCACTGCCGTCGGTATCGGTCATAATCAACGTGGTCAGGGGAAAACGTTTGAGATAATTTTCAAGAAAATACGCGGCATCAGCAAGAGATTGAGAAGTTCCGTAAAACGTTCTTTCATCAATATCCGTATACCCCGCCTGACGGAGCGCCTCATTGAATCCCTGCACACGGGGCATGACTGAGGCGGTGGGACTCAACAGATAACGCTCTGAACTGAAAATCAAAATCTCCCTGTGTCCGCGGCGCAGAACTTCATTCACAAGTTTCACACCGCCGTTGAAGTTGTCGCTGTTCATAAAATGCGTCCGCAGCGGCAGACTTTCACGGGGAGGATCGTAGTCAAGACAGAAGTGAAGCATCCCCTCCGGCACTTCAAACGTACCGTATCCAGCTGAAATAACTCCGGTCACGCCGCTGTTTTTCAGAAACTGCAGGCGGTGGAGCAGGTCTCCTGAACGGGGAGATTCGATGACGGTGGTATAATTATTCTGAGAACACTCGCTGATAATGCCGTTGAGAATCCGCGTTTCATAGGGCAGCAGTTTGGCAATAAAAGCAATCGCACCGCGCGGACGCAGATTGTTGAAGTCCGCCACGCGCGTTCCCGCACCGCGCACACCGCGCAGAAGATAGTTTTCTCCGGCAAGAACTGAAACTATCTTATTCATCGTCATTTTATTGACGTTGAACTCATCTGCAAGAAGTGCCTCTGAGGGGAAACGGCTCCCCGCAGGATAAACGCCCTGCTCCAGACGCCGCTTCAACTCCCGGTAAATACGCTCTGAAATTCCCATAAAACACCTTTATTTTTCACCGCACACAATATACAGCAAAAAAGTGTATCAGTCAAGTTTTTTATTTTTTCATTGCTTTCAACGCTTGTTTTTTGTTATTTGCTGAATTATATTACCCTTTGAGTAGAAAAACTGACTGATACAGTTTTTGTTCAAAAAGTAAAAAAAGACCTTTCCGGTCTTAAAAATCAACCAAAAACAAGGAGTTTAAAAATGAGCTTCACCATTCCGAAACAGGAATACTTTGAGCGTATTGCCAAATTCCAGGCCCGCATCAAAGCCGCCGGACTCGACGCCTGCCTCGTGCATGGAACTGAATCCGATTTCGCCAACGTCCGTTACCTGACCGAATACTGGCCCACCTTTGAACAGGCCGGTGTGTTCGTCCCCGCAGAAGGCAAAGCCGTCCTGCTGATCGGACCCGAAAGCTACAAGTACGCCGTCGGCCGCAGCGTCCTGCCCGCTGACCAGATCGCTCTGATGCTCAACTACCGCGAATCCGCTGAACCGGATTATCCCGGCATTCCGCTTGCCACCTATCCCGAAGTTGTCAAGATGTCCGGCATGGGCTCTCTGAAGAAACTCGGTCTGGTCGGCACCGCCGTCATGACCAAACCGACCCTCGATGCCGTTGCCGCCCAGTTGCCCGGCGTTGAAGTCGTCGTCGCTGATGAAGTCTTCCGTCCCCTGCGCTGGTTCAAGAGCGAAAACGAACTCAACTGCCACCGTGAAGCCTTCAAGGTTTCTGAAAAGGCCGTTGAAGCCATCCTCAACGAAATGAAACCCGGCATGACCGAATTCCAGGTCCTCGGTATCGCCCAGCGCGAAATCTACGCCCACGGCGGTGAATATGAAGGTCACAGCCTTTACTGCTTCGGCGGCGACCGTACCAGCAACGGTATCAGCCGTCCGACCGGCAACGTCATCAAACCGGGAGAAATCATTCAGCTCAACATCGGCGCCCGCGTCGGCGGATACAGCTCCTCCATCGGTCTGCCCGTCTGGTTCGGCGAACCCCCCGAAGAACAGTACAAACTGGTCGAATTCGGTCTGCGCGCCCACAAGTTCACCTTTGAACTGATGAAAGCCGGTGTCGAAGCCTCCAGCATCGCCCAGAAATACTATGACTGGGGCTGCGCCGAAGGTTGGAAGGACTACATGCTCTACGGACCCGTCCACGGTCTGGGTATGATGGAAACCGAAAGTCCCTGGATCGAAACCACCAGCAAATACCAGCTGCAGGAAAACATGACCTACCAGATCGACACCTTCTTCACCGGAAACGGCTACGGTCTGCGTTGGGAACGCGGCTGCATCATCAAGCAGGGCGGCTGCGAACTGCTTTCCGATAAGTTCATGTCCATCGACTGCTGCAAACTCGGATAATCACCATGCCCGATAAGTTGAGAAAAATTGATCCCAATGTGCTGGAACTTGCCTGCAAAAACGGAACC
>JAZQYS010000014.1:0-4007 GCA_045633645.1 Victivallaceae bacterium
ATTACGCCCTTTAGAATCAACTCTCGGATACAAACAAAACTGACTTTCACTATACATATTAATATAAAGGAGAAAAACCATGCAAAACAAACGCTTCCCCCTCTCAGCCAAACAGAACCGTACACACGCCGGCAGCTCGCACTTTACCCTCATAGAACTGTTGGTTGTAATTGCCATTATTGCCATATTGGCAGGCATGCTTCTGCCGGCATTGCAAAAGGCAAGAGACAGAGCAAAAGCAACCAACTGTCTGAGCAATCTGAAACAGTGCGGAACAGGTTTTGCAATGTATTCCGGAGATTTCGAATATTTTCCGCCCAATACGGCATCTTTCGGTTCAGACACCATCAGTTACGTTCTGGCACTGGCACCCTATTGCGGATTGTTCCAGAGTGCCGCTCAGGCACTTGCTGAATCTCCCGGTTCAACAATTCCCTCTGCCTACTTTAATCAGAAAATGAAAAAATTCAAAATCTTCATGTGTCCGGGTGAAGACAGAACCGTTATGCACATCAACAAAGAGAGCGGCAAAAAATACACCAACTATATGTGCAACGCCGCCATCATGCACCGAACTTTCACCGGCAAAAACGAACAGGGCATCAAAGTCAGTCTTCTGAAAAAACCCGCCCGGAACTTTTTGCTGATGGATCATGATCTTGACAGTATCACCACCAGCCGTACGACATACACCGCTTTCACGACCAATTATATCAAACTTGCTTCAGAGGGCGGATACGGCGGCGTCAGTTACCGCCACAGCAATTTTGCCAATGCGGCAATGGCTGACGGCCGTGCGACATCTTTTTCCAAAAACACAATCCCCGATGTCGGCTATACCGACGGTGTCCATATCACCCGCGGAGGAACTGCAAATGTCTGGCTTTATGAATAAAAAAATTTTTGCAGTCTTTTTTCTGCTTGCATGTCTCTGTCTTGATGCGGCAGAAATCACACCGCAGAAACTGATTCTCAAAGGCAATGCCAAACTTGTCAAAGATGTCCTGATACTGGATGGTAAAGGCTCTTATGCCGAAATCCCCGGAACGGAAAAATACAACATTTCTCCCGACGGACTTACGCTTGCCTGTTCAGTTAAACTCAATAAACTTGCCGTCAAAGAATATCTTGCCGCATTTTTTTCAAAACCCGGCACGCCTTTTCTGTTCGCCCGCTACAATCACCGTCTGGCGAGCAATCTCAGGAACACACAAAATAAAATCACCGTAAAAACCCGCGGAAACGGGATTCCTCAGGCGGGAATCCGTCATCATCTGGCTGTCACCTATGCGTTCTTCAACGATGCCGCCCAGGGTGAAAGAGGCTATATCACGACGATTTATCTTGACGGAGAAAAACTGGAACAGGAGATTCATCCTTTTTTTGAAGCAAAACAAACTTCCGGAAATATTGAAATCGGACACGGTTACAGTTCCCCCTGGTTTCTGAACGGAGAAGTTTCGGATATTTTCGCCGCACAAAAAGTGCTTTCTCCCAATGAAATCAGCGAACTTTTCAAAAAATCAGGAGTGCAGAAAAAGAAAAATGTTCAAGCCCGTTACAAAGGCATAAAAAAAATCCGCCTGAATGAAGCGGAACTTCATCTGCGCACATTGCCGGGTAAGGGTTCTCCGATAGCGGGGCTGCTTGATATCAAGGGCAAGCGCGAACTGCTCAGCGACAAAGGTTTTTCATGGCAGATCAGAGGAAACAGAAAAAATCAGAGTGTCCGTTTCAGTTCATCAGAAATTCCGTTCACTCTTCAAAATCTCTCTTCAAAGGGTTTTACTGCCGTCTGGAAAAAAAGTAAAAATCCGGCATTTGAAGTTGTTTCAAATGTCACATTTGTTCCCAACGGTTTCACCGCCGATCTTGAAATCAGAAACAAAACAGCAGATTTTATCATCAAAGAGGTGCTTTTTCCAGAAGTTGCAATTCCGGCATTTTCCGGAAATGACGTATTGTTTTATCCCTATATGTGCGGTGCAGAAATTCCGTCTCCGCGCCGCAACCGTTTAAGATACGGACAGAATTATTCTTATCCCAGTGCCTATGTCACCATGCAGTACAGTGCCTATTACGCCAACGGCAGGGGCGTTTTCCTCGGCTGGCAGGACCCCGACGGCACAATCAAAAATCTCTCTGCGGGCGGACAGTCCCGGACGGTCAATATGACATGGACTCTTCCTGCGGCTCTTCCGCTGGATAAAATTTCAGGCGGCAACAACTTCAAGTCTCCCGGCAAAGTTCTTTTCCGTCTGTTCAAAGGAGCCTGGTACGAAGCGGCAATGCTGCATAAAAATTGGGCTCTTTCCAAAGCCGCGTGGGGAAAAGTTCCGCTGCCGCGCAAAGATACCCCGGAGTGGTTCAAACGCATTCCCTGCGCCCTTGCGCCCAACGGCACAAATGAAACAAGCGCAAACGAGGGCGTGGATTTACTGCTCTTTCTGCAAAAGTATGTGGAGCAGCCCATCTATGCAATCTGGTTCAACTGGTACGACAGCAGCAAGCGGGGGTGGCCCGCATATCCGCAGCACAAGTATACAAAAAAATTGTTCAAGAGAATCATGGACTCCAACTGTTACATCGAGCCTTACACCGACGGACGTCTGTGGGATACCAAAGATATCCTTTGGAAAAAACACGGACTTCCCGCTTCAGTCAAACTTGCTGACGGCTCCGTCTACACAGAAAAACACGGTAAAGGCACTTATGCGGTCATGTGTCCTGTAGTCAACTCCTGGCAGCAGGTTCTGTTTGATTTGAGCAAAGATATTGCGTCAATTTCTTCTGCGGTCTACCACGATCAGGTCTCTGCCGCGCGGGGAGGACTTTGTTTTGACAGAACGCACGGACACGCTCTCAATGATCCCGCCGTCTGGATGAAAGGATACCGCCGGATTTACAGAAAAATCCGCAAAGCCCTGCCGGGATATCCGCAGATATCCGAAGATATGGCAGAACCCTATCTTGATCTCTTTGACGGCGGACACATTTGGCGTTGGGGATTTCAGGGAGCCGTTCCCGCGTTTCAGGCAGTCTACGGCGGCAGAACCCAATATTTTGCTCTGGTTTACGACAAAATTGCCAAAGGGGACTATGAATGCAACTTTGCGAAAATGGCATATTCTCTTGTCAACGGTATCAAAATCGGCAGAATGGAAGTTCAGGAGTTGTTCGACGCCGATGAAAAACGGTTGTTCTTCAAAAAGATGAGCCATCTTTACACCGCCGTCTGTCATTATCTCAACAATGGCTCCATGCTGCCGCCCATAAATTTTGCCTCTCCCGTCAAAACACAATCATTGATGTGGTCGGGACACTGGCGCAGAAATGAAAAAGTTACGACTCCCGTTATTGAAAACCGCAGTTATGTTCTCGGAAAAAAAGTTCTGTATATCTTTGTCAATCCGACAAAAGAAACACAAAGCTGCCGTCCGTTGATTTCCTCCGGCTGGCTCTGCGGCGAAGGTGCGGGCAGAATTGAAAAGTTCAGCGGTCTTATCCAACTGCCGCCCCGCAGCAGTGCGCTTGTCGTTTCAGATAAGACAGAGGCTCTCCGTCTTCAGAAAACACTTGATAAAATGGCGGCATTTGACGCGGGTATATCTTACGATACCCAAATCAAGTTTCCTGAACGTTCCCCGCTTGTGCTGAAAAAGGGAGAACTGGCAAGTCCGGAAAAAACCGCAGGTTTCTATGCCGTTTTACGCAGAGGAAACAACGGTCGTTTCTTCGGTGACTCCAAAGCCGGAGCCCTGATTTCATGGGGAATCGTGGATTTCGGAAGAGGAAAAGTTGACACCATCTATCTGCATGCGGGTGTTTCCAAAGAATTTTCCGGCGGCAAAATCACGGTATTGACTGAAGAAAACGGCAAAAGAGTTCCCATCGGTTTCCTCACCGTTCCGGATACCGGCAGCTGGATGACTTTCAAAAAACTCCCGGTCAAACTGAATAAAACACTGTCAGGCAAAAAAAGTGTTCTTCTGCGCTACGACCGCAGC
>JAZQYS010000015.1:0-2767 GCA_045633645.1 Victivallaceae bacterium
CTGTAATTTGCAATTTAATATAAGGATTTTCAAATGAGCAGTCATGAACCCTTGCCGAGAGCATACGAACCGGCAGATGTTGAAGCAAAATGGTTTCCCGCATGGGAAAAAGCTGGCCGTTTCCACGGCAAACCCAATCCGGAAAAACCGGGATATTCCATCGTGATCCCCCCGCCGAATGTGACCGGTATTCTGACTCTGGGACACGTTCTCAACAATACCTTGCAGGATATCCTCTGCCGTTATCACCGTATGAAAGGAGAAGAGGTGTGCTGGTTCCCCGGTACCGACCATGCCGGTATTGCAACGGAATCCAAGGTTGTGAAATTCCTCAAGGATACTGAAAATGTGACCCGTGACGAACTCGGACGCGACGAATTCATCAACCGTGTCTGGCAGTGGAAAAAAGAATATGGCGGCAAAATCATCCGTCAGCTGCGCACTCTCGGCTGCTCCTGTGACTGGGAACGTGAACGCTTTACCATGGATGACGGTCTTTCTGAAGCCGTGAAAAAAGTTTTCGTTGCCCTCTATGAAAAGGGATACATTTATCGCGGACAGCGTATGATCAACTGGTGTCCGGTTGCCAAAAGCGCGCTTTCTGATGAAGAAGTAATCTACCGTGATGTTCCGGGCAAATTCTATTACTTCCGCTATCCTCTGGCTGAGGGCGACGGCGCACTGATTGTTGCAACCACCCGTCCCGAAACCATGTTCGGAGATACCGCCGTTGCCGTTCATCCGGACGATGAACGCTACAACAAGCTCATCGGCAAGTTTGTCAAACTGCCGCTGACTGACAGATTGATTCCCATTGTCGGCGATCTTCACGCAGATCCGACCAAGGGAACCGGCTGTGTTAAAATCACTCCGGGACACGACCCCAACGACTTTGAAGTCGGCCGCCGTCACAATCTTGAAGTTATGAATGTGATGAATGATGACGCCACACTCAACGAACTCTGTCCCGCTGAATTTGTCGGCTTGGACCGTTTCGTTGCCCGTGATCTCTGTGTCAAAAAACTTGAAGAGCAGGGACTGCTTGAAAAGATTGAAGACATCACCCACTCTGTCGGATACTCCGAACGCGGCGGTGTGCCGATTGAAACGCTTGTGAGCAGTCAGTGGTTCTGCAAGATGGATGAACTTGCCAAGCCCGCAATCGAAGCGGTCAAATCCGGCAAAATCAAATTCTATCCGGAACGCTGGAGCAAGACTTATTTCCACTGGATGGAAAATATTCAGGACTGGTGTATTTCGCGTCAGCTCTGGTGGGGACACCGTATTCCCGCCTGGTACAACGATGAAAACGGTGAAGTTTATGTCGGCATGGATGCCCCGACTGCTCCCGGCAAATGGTGTCAGGAAGAAGACGTTCTTGATACCTGGTTCAGCAGCTGGCTGTGGCCTTTCTCCGTCATGGGCTGGCCCGAAAAGACTAAGGAACTTGAAAAGTTCTATCCGACCAATGATCTTGTTACCGGTCCGGATATCATCTTCTTCTGGGTTGCCCGTATGATCATGGCAGGATGTGAGTTCTGCGGAGAAATCCCGTTCAACAACGTCTATTTTACCAGTATTATCCGTGACGAAAAAGGACGTAAACTTTCAAAGAGTCTGGGCAACTCCCCCGACCCGCTGGATGTGATTGCTGAATACGGCGCCGATGCGCTGCGTTTCTCCATCGTTTATATCGCTCCTGTCGGTATTGACATCCGTTACAATAACGAAAAATGCGAAATCGGACGTAACTTTGCCAACAAACTGTGGAACGCCTGCCGTTTCCGTCAGATGCAGGGCGAAGTTTCCGCCGACTTCAATACGCTGCCCGGCAATCTTTCCAGCGATGAAAAATGGATGATTGCCAAACTTGATGCCGCTGTTGCCAATATTGAAAGCGAATTTGAAAAGTTCCGTTTCCATGCGGCGGCACATGCGCTGTATGATCTGGTCTGGTCCGACTTCTGCGATTGGTTCGTTGAAGCTGAAAAGATGCCCTTGCGTGCCGGCGGAGCTGATAAGGAACGTGCGCTTGCCGTTTTGGACTATGCGCTTTCACGCATCCTGAAACTTCTGCATCCCTTCATGCCGTTCATCACTGAAGAACTGGCTCACCGTATGGGATTTGTTGAAGAAGGCAAGTCCATCATGTACACCGCCTGGCCGACACCGGATGCCGCTGCAAAATTTGATGCCGCTGAAACCGCTTTGACCGATGGCAAATTTGAGCTTGTCCGTATCGGACGCTTCCTGCGTTCCAGCTACAATATTCCCGACGGCAAGAAACTCAACTTCCATATCAAGGCTGCCGGACAGACTGAACTGGAATTCCTGACCGCTCAGAAAGATTCCCTCAAGCTTCTGCTCAATGCCGAAGATATTGAAATTTCTTCTGAGGCTTTTGACAGTGCCGCCAACGGAGCTGCGCCCTCTCAGCTGGGTGCCATGGGTGTCCTGAGTTTGCCGCTTGCCGGTTTGATTGATGTTGATGCTGAAATTGCCCGTCTGGAAAAACAGCTCAAAGATATCAATAACTGGATTAAGTCTGCTCAGGGAAAACTCTCTAATGAACGCTTTGTTCAGAATGCACCGGCACAGGTCGTTGCCGATGCCAGAGCAAGTCTTGCCGACCTTGAAGAAAGAAAAGTCCGTACAGAAGAATTGCTTGCTTCTCTCAAGGGCTGATACATAAAATAAAGAACCGGAGAATATTGGATTATGGATAGTTTCAGAGAAAAAGCGATTGCTTCAATTGCTTCTGACCGCG
>JAZQYS010000016.1:0-2977 GCA_045633645.1 Victivallaceae bacterium
TGCCACATTCAGGACATCTGCTTCGCTGGCGTAAACAATAGAAACTTTTTTGCGGTCCAATTCCGGCGGAATGAGATTTTGCTTGATCGCATCGGTATGAATCCGGTAATTCAGTTTTGCCAGTTCCCGTTTGGCAGACCAGCCGAGCAGCTTTTGCTCATCCTCTTTAAGTCGCTGAAATTCACGGATAAGATATACTTTGAATTCCGGACTGATCCACATTGCAAATTCAAAAGCAATATCCTTATGAGCATACGTTCCGCCGTAACGTCCTGCTTTTGAAATAATCCCGATAGACTGCGTTTTTTCCATCCATTCTTTTGCGCTCAAACGATAACTGTTGAGTCCAGCCTGACTTTTAATTATGTCGAATTCGACACAATTAAAATTGGGATTGTAAACTTTTTCCCATATTCCCAGAAATTCAATGGTATTGCGGTTACGCAACCAATTGGAAAAGAAGTATTCCCCATCTTTCGCTTTAAGCATATCCGTAAGAGAAATGTAATCCTCTTCATTTATTTTCAAAGTGCGAATTTCAATTGCATTTACAAGTATTTTTGCCATAGAATCTTCTCCTGATCGTAATTTACACCAAAATTTCCAGAAGTCAAAGTTCCCTGATATCAGCTGCAGTCATTTTCAGTTGACTACAGTTTGTAGTCAACTCTGGATGAGACTTTTTCAGGCGGGTTTTCAGCACGCTCCAATATTTTCTCGGATTTACACTTTCGGTCAAAACACCGACAATATCTGCAATCGAAAATAACCATTGATTAGCGGAATCATCCCATGCTGCCCGCACTTCCCGGTTATTAAAAAATCGGATCGAAACTTTCTGGCTCATACTTCAACCTCCGACACGTCGATTTCCCCAGACATCAACTTCGGTAAAAGCGCATCCCGAAGCTGAGCCAGTCTTTGGGATTCCATTTTGTTTGTTTCAATAGTTTCCCAGAAACAAGATGTCAAACAGTCAAATTCTTTTAACACATTTTCAGCTGGAAGTACGATTTTTATTGCATTAAGTATATCTGTTGTCATGCTTGGAACCGCAGAACCACTATTCATAGATGCTAAATCTAACGCCGATAAAATATGGTATGTATATTTAGCTGCTCCTGCTTTTTTCGGCACAGAATAAAACATCGTATCAACGGTCCAAAAATCGCCAGTTACCCGCATAACATTATTCAAAGTACCTTTCCGAGGGATCAAAACTGATTCCCCTGAAAATAAAGCTTTTTCGGCATAGCGCATAAGTCCTCCCGATCCATAAACAGGAATTGCTCCATCCGCCAATTTCTTATGATCCTTTCCATACCGTATTTCAAGCATGTCTTTTAATGTGCCTACATTCCATCCTGCCGGGATCTGTCCAAGTTCTGAATCGACAAACTTTCCGTCTTGGAACGGCTCAAAATCCACGAACCAAGACTTGAAGATCGCCTTTGCCTGTTCTTCCAAATTATGGTTTCCATAAGCAGGAAACAGGCACAAAGCCATAAAAATTGTCACAATAACAATTTTCATGCGGCGATCCCCTCCAAATTATGGTTTTCCTGCGTTAAATTGTAAATTTTTTCATCCAGATCAAGTAAAACCTTAGAAATTTTACGCTGTTGTACAATATCTGGCAAGGGAATCATCAGTTCTCGCAATTCAGCGGCTTTAATTCCTGTAACTGTCGTCCCTGTTTCACGAGCTCGAAGGCGTCCTTGTCCCTCTGCTGATTGTAAAAAATATTTTAAATACCCATTGTCAAGAACATCCTTTTTTCCACGGATTGTAATTATACGTTGGGCAAGCGCGACATGAGCATCTCGCAATTGAGCTACTTCTCCTAACGGAGCTTCTGTTGTCATTACAACATCGCCGACACAAGGATATCCCCTGGTCATCCACGACGCATATTGGTTTTCTGCTATAAATTCATTTGCAGGAAGAATGGTTCCATTTTTTACGATTTTCGCAGTTATTAACGGAATTCCAGAAGTTGACTTTTGAGGAGTTTTCCCTCTGTAATCTATCATTGTGGCAATATCGGATAATTTTCTTTCATTCCACTTTGTATTCATCCCACATACCTCCGGTGAGCAATTTTTACGTTACTTTGATTGACCAGAGCATAGCACATGGTCGTATCAATCTTTTTATGCCCAAGCAGGCGCTGGACTTGTTCAATGGGCATACCTTTATCAATCGCACGTGTTGCCAGTGTTCGCCGGAACCGGTGCGGATGTACATTTTCAATAGCAGCGATTCTCCCCAGCTTCCTGAGCAGAAATTCAACCCCGCCGATTTCCAGCCGTTTGTGCGGGGATCTCAGCGAAACAAAAAGAGCCGGGTTATCGTCTGTTCTGCTGTTCAAATACTGCCAGAGATGAATCTTTGTCCGGGCATCGAAATAAACTTCACGTTCACTGCTGCCTTTCCCGAAAACGATGCAGGATCGCTCGTTAAAGTTTATATCCGTTCGGTTCAGCTTGACCAGTTCCCCGACACGCATCCCGGAGGAAGCCAGCAGTTCCACCATTGCCAAGTTGCGAACTTCAGAACAAGTATCACGCAAAACTTCAATGGTTTCGTCGGTAAACGCTTCTTTAATAATCTTTGCAGTCTTAATTCGATGGATGCGTCGGACCGGACTTTTAACGATATAATCTTCACCCTCAAGCCAGGCAAAAAAGCTGGAAAGAATACGGCGTATATTGTCAATAGTAACTTTGCTGACATTCCGTTCCTGTTGGTATTCTGCCAGATACAGCCGAAGATCGTCGGTGTCAATCAGCGTTATTTCTTTTTTGATCCAGACAAAAAAGCGACCTATTGTTTGCTGATAATAAATGACCGTTTTCCCGGAACAGCCTTCTATTTGCTTTGCCGAAATAAACATGGTCAACAGGCGATTATTCGCTTCTTGTGTATTTTCAACAGGCGAGACCGGTTCGGATATCTGGTATTTTTGCAGACAGCT
>JAZQYS010000017.1:0-2962 GCA_045633645.1 Victivallaceae bacterium
AAGATACAGCATTACCGCACTCAATATAATAATAAAAAGTGCCATCGTAATAAAAGCTCTACCATAACCAACACGAAAGTCAGAAGAGTAACTGCAGCAAGATTGATCCTGTTTTTACGGGAGATCTTGTCGGCAGATTTATCCTTGATATATGCCCAGAACAAACAGAGCATCGGCATTGCCAGCATTGCCGGAGCAAATCTGAAACTGCCAACCTGCAACCAGCGGCTTGCCCCATTGATATTATATGCAAACACAGGGCAAATCAGTAAGAGCAGCAATTCCAATACCAGAAGATACGGAACCACTTTCAACAACCGCTTAATTCTGCAAAAGCAAATCGCAGCAGCAACGACAATACCGCAAACAAGATGCAATATTGCGTTGTTAAGATTTTGTGTTTACAATGCGTTTACAATTACCAGATTGCCCATACTCAACAGCAAGGCACTGCCTGCCATAACTGCCGCCAATATTTTGTTTGTAATTTTATTCATCATTTCACCATTGATTTAAACTTTGTTTCAAGACTTTTCCATTGCTGACGCAAAAAGCTGATTCCTTGCATACTTCCGTTGGATTTGGTAAAATCGTGTGCAGTCAGCAACAGAATGTATCTCGGTTTATCCGCAGGAAGATATCCGACAACAGCATAGGTATATTTATGCTGATTACCCTTAAAGAAAAAAGCTGTTGCTCCAAGCGGATTTTTAATTGCTTTGACCGTTTCAGGATATTTCAACAAATATGCCCACACAGTAATCACATCTTCCGGAGAGACAATATGTTTTGCTCCGATTGCATATCGGGAAAATTCCAGTTCACCTTTTTTCATATCCAGACGCTTTTGGAATCCGGCTTGCTTTAAAAAATTATCTACAGGAGTAAAACCGAGTTTGCGGGCGATACGCCATGTGCCAATATTGCTGGAGTTTTTCAGGATTTCTGCAACAGTTATTTTTCCCAACGGACGAACATCACGCAACCAATGTTCCCCTACCTGAATTCTTCCATCTCCACAATCAATAAGGTCATTCATTTTTACCGTACCGGCTTCCAATGCGGCTGTGATGACAAAGGGCTTCAAAAGTGACATCGGAGAAAAATATGGCATTTCTTTGCCATGAAGTTCCGATACGGCAATTTTACCATTCTGAATATCATAAAGCAGGATTTGAGCCGAAACGGGGTAGTGCTTTTCAGCGATTTGCCTCATTGCATCAGATATATTCCTCTGCCATGCGACCTGCTGAGAATCAGAAGCAAGTTTGAAACTGCGGATGAGTTCCTCTGCTTTGTCGGCTTTGGATGCCGCGACCTTTCTTACATCTACTGAATGGGGATTAGTAAAGTTACGTTCCACACTTACAGCCCGGATACAGATATACAAGTTATTCTTCGGATCATCCGTTTTGATCACACCAATGGCATTGACCACGATGCCATCCGGCGGACGGTAAAAAGAGATCCATTCGATATTGCCAACGGTTCTGACCGGAGTATTGACTTTATCTGTATAAACGACCGGCGTGGGAATTGCTTTCTTTTCTGAAACGCCGATATAAGCAAGAACATATTTGAGCATAGTTGCGGTCTGTCCCGACACCTGCTTGGGATCACGGATGCCTTTCATCTGATTCAATCCAAGGACAATACCGGGCTGTTCATAGGAAAAAATTCCCGGTCTTGTGTGCAGCTGAAACTTTTCCTTGCTCAATGGATCGGCATAGGACGATGAACCAAGCAGTTTCATCCATTGATCGGGAACAGGAAACAGAAATCCAACCGGCATAAATACTTCACCATTCCAATCCTCGCAGGGATTTTGCTTTGCATAATTGCGTTTTTCCAAATCAAAAATAGAACTCTGCGATGCTGCAATCAGTTCTCCTTTGGAGCTGACAATAATACCATAAGCATATCTTGGATCGCTCTTTGCGGCAATATCAAAAATCAATTTTTCCAGTTGGGTCTGCAACGATGTATCCAAAGTGAGATAAACCGGATGAGTGATATTTTTACGGTAGATGATTTCTTCCATCCCTATCCGTCCGTATTTTGAATCCCGACCGGTTATCTCACTGCTGTGCTGGATATGACCGATCCATGTCGCAGCAAACCGTCCACCTTTTGTGTAAATGCGCAAGTTTTCTTTATGTGTACGGAACAATTTATTTTTGACCAGAAGTTCACCGTTGCGGTCAAAAATTTCCGGCAGATTGACTTGGGCATTGATTACACTGCTTCCGGCGAATTCTTCCGCAAGTACAAAATACTTTTTTGCTTCTTCTTTTTTGCCGCGGTTCTGATAAAAAACAGCAAGATTATATGTTCCGATAGCGTGGCGGCGTTTTACCAGTTTCTTAAAGATTTCTTCTGCCTCATCATCACAACTGAACACCTGATCCATTTCTCCGTCAGCATATTTGACACCCAGGTTGTTCCAACAGTCAGAATTATTCTGAATAATTCCAGCAATCAAAGCGGCATCGGTGACATCCGGCGGATTGGGGAATGTCTCCACTCCAATCGTTTTGCCGTTTTTGTGGAGTAAAAATTGATAATCACGCAGCATCCATCTGCCGCTGGTATCGGTATGGATGCGGAAGTAGAGATTATTTCCCAAATTCCAAACGACATCGTCATCGTAAAAATCCTTTGGCATATCAGAATCCATAAATGGTTTTATCAATCGCTTGGTTTCCTCTTTGGAACAGCGTTTGAAACCGGATTTATCCAGGCTTTTGGTCAATTCTGATTCGTGGGTAAAATTGATTGCCCGGATGGTAGGGTTAGGATAGAGCAGATTTTCCCATATCGGCTGTTGTTTGAATTCATCAGACATCCAACGCATATCACCTTCACGATCAGCCATAAGATTGCCTGCGATCAATGTTTCGGTTGCCTGCGAATTGTAATTCCAGTTCGGCAGCGTGATTCCTGCAGGTTGCGGAAGTTTGAT
>JAZQYS010000018.1:0-1282 GCA_045633645.1 Victivallaceae bacterium
GAGTGAAGAAGAAGCATATGAAAAAATCGGCGGTGTTTATTACGTCTATATGCGCGGCGTTGATTCAGAACACCCCGAAAACGGTGTATTCTTTGACCGTCCCGAATATTCTGAAATCACTAAAATCACAGGTTTGTTGAAATGAATACCGATAAAGAAAAACAATACCGTCACATAGATCAGGCTTTTGCCGATTTCATTCTCCGTCTCTCCGGAAGAAAAGAGGATAGTGTTATTGAAAAAACCATGCTGGAGTTGTCCTCTGCCGTCAGCGGCGGCGCTTCATGTATTGAAGTAGCGGACGAACTTAAAACGTACCTGCTTGAAAACTGTGCCGGTGCCGTCGGGGAATATCAGGAAAAAGGATTTTCCCTCCCTCTCATTCTGGACGGAAACTATCTGTACTTTCAAAAACTTCTTAAATACGAAGTCCAACTTGCAGAACTTTTCCTTAATATAGCCGCGCGTGAAATCCCTGCCCTGCCGGAAGAAGCCGATGCAGATAAACTTTTTTCCTCTCTTGAAGAAGAGGCTTCAACTGAAGAAAAACGTGCCGCGATCAGAACGCAGAAAGAAGCCGTTAAAAGGGCGCTGGCTCATCCGCTTTCTGTAATTTGCGGCGGTCCGGGTACGGGAAAAACCACCGTTGCCTCCGCACTTCTTGCCATGGAACTGCAAAGAACTGCTCCGGAACGCATTGCCCTGCTTGCCCCGACAGGTAAAGCACACGTCCGCTTAAAGGAATCTTTACTTGAAGACTCCAAAAAATTTGACATCCCGGAAAATATCCGCTGTCATTTTGAAAATCTGCCGGGCGGTACAATCCACCGTTTTCTTGCCTGGGGCAGTCACGGTCCGAAATACAACGCTGAAAACCCTGCGCCGTATGATCTGATTTTAGTGGACGAGTGTTCCATGATATCTTTACACACAATGACAACCCTTTTGTCAGCTCTGGAAAAAACAACCCGTGTCGTCCTGCTCGGAGATGCCGCCCAGCTTGCCTCCATTGATGCCGGATTGATTTTTTCAGATCTCTGCCAGGCATCTTCTGAAGCGCAATCCGGTCCCCTGAAAGGCATCGTATCAACGCTCACCTACAATTTCAGAGCTGAAACTGCAGGCAAACTGATTGACCTTGCCGAAAATCTGCGTGCAGGCGTTCTGCCTGAAAGCACAGAAGTTCTCCCCACCCCTCCCCTGAAAAACTTTGCGGAAAACTTTGCTCAAGTTGTGGAAAATGCCAAAGAAATCAAAAAACTCTGCAAAGAAAACTCTTCCG
>JAZQYS010000019.1:0-1988 GCA_045633645.1 Victivallaceae bacterium
TTCATCCAGCAGCGCGCAGATGGTTTTGACAACTTCAATATTCTGTTTTTCGTTATGACCGCCGATGTTGTAGGTTTCTCCGGGAACGCCTTGCGTGGCAACAAGATACAATGCTCTTGCGTGGTCTTCCACATAGAGCCAGTCACGAATCTGCTGTCCTTTTCCGTAAACCGGAAGTTCCTTGCCGTCAAGGGCGTGCAGAATAATCAGCGGAATGAGTTTTTCCGGAAAGTGATACGGACCGTAGTTGTTTGAGCAGTTTGTAACCAGCGTCGGCAGTCCGAAAGTTCTGCGCCAGGCACGGACAAGGTGGTCGCTTGAAGCCTTGCTGGCAGAGTAGGGCGAACTCGGCGCATAGGGTGTTGTTTCCCTGAAATAATCATCCGGTCCCTCCAGGTCTCCGTAAACTTCGTCCGTGGAAATATGGTGAAAGCGGAACGCTTCTTTTTCCTCAGCAGTCAGCGTGGAACAGTATTTTCTGGCACTTTCCAACAGCGTGTAAGTGCCGATGATATTGGTTTGGATAAATTCCCCCGGTCCGTCAATTGAGCGGTCAACATGACTTTCGGCGGCAAGGTGCATGATGTGTGTCGGACGGAAATCACTGAAAATTCTATCCATCTCTGACTTGTCGCAGATGTCCGATTTTTCAAAACGAAATCGCGGAGATGAGGATATTGAAGCCAGATTTTCCGGATTTCCTGCATATGTTAATTTATCCACGACACAAATGCAGTCTTCAGAAGAGTTGATGATATGTCTTGCAACGGCTGAACCGATGAAACCGGCTCCCCCCGTAATCAGAATCCTGTTCATTTTCAGAAAGAAAATCTCCGTTTTGGGAATTTTGAATGTAATCAAGGTAAAATATAGTTGTAAATAAGAGTATTGTCAAGCAGAAATACTTCATTGCCGCATGATTTGTTTTTCTTTTTGCCGTCAGGTGGTGTTTTTTTGTTGAATTGCAGCAGCTTCAACTTTGTTAAACAGAGTGATTTCTTGAAAAAAAACAAAAAAGGATTATATTATAAGAATGAATTTTTGAAAATCTTTAAATATTTTGTAAATGAGGAATATGCTATGCGCAGAGTTGTTGTTACAGGATATGGTGCCGTTTCTTGTGCAGGTAACAGTGTTGCCGAACTGTGGAGTTCCATGGTTGAAGGACGCTGTGGCCTGGGCCCCGTAACAAAATTCGATACAACTGAATATCGTACAAAAATCGCCGGAGAAGTCCGGAATTTTGATATCACCAAATATATGTCCGCCAAAGATGCCAAGCGGATGGATATGTTCTGTCAGTATGCCGTTGCTGCCGGAGATGAAGCCATGCTCTCTGCCGGTCTTGCTCTTGATCCTGCGGAACGCGGAATTGATGACCGGCGTTTCGGCGTGCTGGTTTCCACCGGTATCGGCGGTTTGATTGTCATTGCCGATCAGCAGGATACGCTCCGTACCCGCGGACCCGGCAGAATTTCTCCCCTTGCAATTCCCATGATGATCGGAGACAGCGCGCCCGGATGTCTTTCCATCCGTTACGGTGCCAAAGGTCCGAACTTCAGTCTCATGTCCGCTTGTGCAACCGGCTGTCACTCTATCGGTGAAGCCTGGTGGATGATCCGCCGTAACGATGCGGATGTGATGCTTGCCGGCGGTACTGAAGAAAGCGTTATGGAAATTTGTCTTGCCGGATTTTCTGCAATGAAAGCCATGAGTCAGCGCAATGATGATCCGCTGCACGCCAGCCGTCCGTTTGATTTGAACCGTGACGGATTTGTCGCTTCAGAGGGTTCCGGTGTGATTGTCCTTGAAGAACTTGAACACGCTAAACGCCGCGGCGCAAAAATTCTTGCAGAAGTTGTCGGATACGGTGCGACCGGAGATGCATTCCATATTACCAGTCCCGATCCTGAGGGAACCGGCGATGCCCACGCAATCAGAATGGCAATGGGACATGCCGGAATTCAGGCGGAAGATATTGATTATAT
>JAZQYS010000020.1:0-5295 GCA_045633645.1 Victivallaceae bacterium
CCATGAAACTCACATTGTTATATTCTTCAAATTCGTTTACATATTCAGGCAATTCCACGCAATCTGCATAAGTATCTTCCGGAACATAACAGCGTGGCGTAAACCCGTATGATTCCATAACAAACGCATCGTTATGCAGCTCCAAGCCCTGTTCCAGTTCACGCTTGCTGAGTTTTAATACATTCAGTGCAGCTTGCCGGGCATCTTCAATTTTTTTGTTCATAACCATGTGCCTTCCTTACAACACTACTGTCCGGTAAAAATTACCGGAGTTAATTGAAATTGTCGGGACTTGTTATGTATTAAAAACGACCAAATCCTTAATATTTAACAAGAAAGCCCCGAACAGTGTATTAAAATAACATCTATTCTCAACTTTTCAACTTCATACCCCGATATCGTTTTGAAAAAATCGTAAAAAAGTCAGGCGGAGACAGATATTGCAAGCATTTCACCGCATGGAAACAATTTCTGACTTTGCTGTTTGCTCAAATTTCCGGCAAGGATTCTTGGTAATTGGTGCCATTCCATGTAATTAATTCTTGAACAATGAATTATAAATAAATTATTTCTTTTACCTCGGTGACATTTGACTATTTGATATGCTGGTGATACATTACTGACAGCAGCAGGCAGATTATTGCGTCTGGGAAGCCCCCCCAAAAAAATGGAATAATTTAACTTTAAGTATATAATGAATAGTCATTTGTATATAATGGCACCAATTATTAATTGATCGCGGACGGATCGGAAGATCGTGAAAATTACATTATTTACGCTGTCATTTGTCTTCAAAAATCTGCATATTTTTCCGTCTGAATCCGGAAGGTGTTGTTCCGTAATACCGTTTGAACGCCTGAATAAAATACCCCGTGGATGAAAAACCGGAACTTTCTGCAGTTTGTTCAATACTCAAGCTGCTTCTTGACAGCAGATGTTTGGCAAGTTCCATGCGGCATTTAAGCAGATATTGAGCCGGGGACTGCCGGTACACCTCTTTCCAGTGCCTGAAAAAAGTTCGCAAAGACATACCCCACTTTTCTGCCAGTATCCTGCAGTCAAGTTTTTCATTCAAATGGCCTTCCATGAATACAGCGATCTGATGTATTTTTTTATGAGCCGGCTGAATTTGGGATGTTTTGCGGCTTTGAAGAATGACTTCTGATATCAATCTTAATGCGATCAAATCAATACGGTCAGGTATTCCCGGTTCATGTATTTGACTTTCGCAGCTGCGCAGTTCATCAATCAGTCCGGCAATTTGCGGAGTGATTTCAAACGGATAGGAAAATTGAGAAAGATCAACGTCTGAGAGTTCAAATATTTTGGCTGTTTCCGCAGGATATATGATAAAATATGCCGTCCGCGGACAGCGCGTTCTGTAACGATGTACGGTTCCCGGATATTTGATCAGAAGATGCGGGAATTCTGAGCGGTAGATTTGATTATCAATATCATCTTCTGCAAATTCTTCATCGCTTGCAAGACGGAAGCAGAACTCCAATTCTTTTCGTTGAAAAACGGAATATTTTGTTTCTGCAACAGAAACAGTATGACCGATGCGCAATACTTTGGGCGCAAAAGAAAAAAATCGTTCTTCGGATACATTGACTATAAAGAAATTGGGGTTGCCCGGTGGCACGTTTTCTGTATTTTCTGGCATGATTTTTGTATTGAAAATGATTTTTGGCATGATATATTACTTTTAAACAACACTACTTATAATATACCATAAAAAAGTAATAAATCAAAAAAGGAGTAACATCATGCAAGAATTTGCAATTGCAGATCACGAACCGAGTCTGCTGCCGGATGGAAAATGGACGATGGTTTGGAACGATGAATTTGACGGAACAGAACTGGACCGTACAAAATGGGATTACCGTTTGTGCATGATGGGCAAGCGTCATCCTGCCTGGACCGACAAAGGCGTACATCTTGACGGCAAAAGCCATGCTGTATTTACTGTTCTTGAAGAAGACGGTAGACCGGTCAGTTCCCAGCTGCAGACCGGATATAATTTCATGGATGAGCCGATCGTTGAAACAAAATTCGGAAACGACCACCTGCAGTGGAATATCGGAAAACTGAAAAAGCCGTTGTTCACTCATACTTACGGTTATTATGAATGCCGCTGCAAGCTCCAGCAGATGCCGGATAACCGCTGGTGGAGCGCTTTCTGGATGCAGTCACCGATCATCGGAGCCTCTCTTGATCCGGCAGAAAGCGGTTCTGAACTGGACATCATGGAGTGTTTCAGGAATGGCTCAGTTTCTTCACACAATGCCTTTACTGGCGGGTACGGATTGGATATGAAACGGGCAATCGTTGGCGGACTTGATGATCTGGCTATGGATCAATTTCACCGTTTCGGTATGCTTTGGAATGAAAACGGCTATACCTTTTATGTTGACGGAAAAGAAGATGGACATATTGATCAACATGTTTCCAAACGTCCTCAATTTATTTTGATCAGTACAGAAGTGCAGGGGTACCGTCGCGAAAATCATCAACCGACACCGGAATCCTATGAAGTGATCGGCAAAGATTCTTTTATTGTGGATTATGTCCGTGTCTTTGATCTTGTAAAATAACAACACTTTGATATAAAAAACAACTTTGCGGAAATCAATTATTTGATCGCAAAGTTGTTTTTTATTTGTTTGTTTTTTACGCCAGCTATATTGTACGTCCCGGTTTGGACGAGGATTGTGAAATTGTTTGCACAAAATTTGTAAAATGTAAAAAAATGGTGCCATTCTATGGAACAGTATATAAATCAAGCCCTTATGATTTAATTATTCCGTCCCTCGCCTGTAAATCGGGGCGGAACGAAAAAAAAGACGTGCGGTTGTTTTTGCGTCCGGGAAAACCGGAAAAAGCGAATAATTTAATTATAAATTCTTTATGGATAGTTTTTTATGTGGAATGGCACCAGTTACTATTGCTCCGTTCCAGATATGAGCATACAGGTTGCAGAAAAAAATCACCACCGCCGCCAAAGCCAATGCCAGCGGAGCAAATTTCATCAGCCAATAGTTATTGGTAAAAATGTTACCGGTGATTTTCATTTATTTGCCTCCGGCTGCTGGTTTACTGGAATAAAGCGGCTCTCAAATTTGTAATGGTTTTCGTCCATTTTCTTCAGTATCACCTGGCGGTTGGGCGAAACTTTCAGGTGGCTATCACAAATCATCTCTTTGGAACTGTAAAATTTCCCGGCAATGAGCTCATCACTGTTGTTAAAACTGTGAAAAGTTTTCAATGATTCTAATCTCATTCCTTTGTGATATGCATTTCCCAGCGCATAGATAAAGCGGGTTTGCGGCAAGTTTTCCCAAATTGCCCACCCGGAGAGTATTGAAACAGTAAGTAAAAGAACTGCCCACGCCAATTTCCGATTGATGAATTTCAAAAGATAGAGCAATGCGCTCAATCCCGCGCCGATCCCAATTAGCAAAGGCAGTCCAAGCAACAGCCACGGATTGAAACTGCCGCGCGGAATATAAATAAAATCTTGCCAATAAGCAGTTTCGCGGTCAAATTCAAAACTCCACATTGCGGCGGCAAAAAACAGCACCCACAAACCGGTACCGGCAGTAATAAAAAAACTTTTCGGGTGTTCCTGATGCCATTTCGCCAATTTGCGATAAATTGCCGGCTTATATCCTTTGTCGAATAACAGAGCAACTTTTTTGTTGATAAAGAAAAAGCAGAAAACAGCCGGAATTGTTACCGGCAGCGAGGTCAGAATGATAAAATATCCGACAATAAACCAATCTTCCCAGTGCCAGAACAGTTTTGTAAATATACTGTATTCCGGATAAAAACCATGAAGCATATCTTGCACTTCATACAATACTCCACAGGGGATCACCGATAGAGTGCATATCATAATCAAGCCCCAAAACGTCCTTTTGCGTACCTGCCGGATATTAAGCAAATAACAGTAAAGCCAGCCGGAGTAAAAAACTGCAATAATGGCAAAGTACAAATAAAAATAAAGGTAATGATATATAAACATCCGGAACATTGCAGATATCGGCGGAACTCCTGTCAAGCCCACCCAGGCAAATACCAGCACACACCCGGCGACCCACGCCAGAAATCCGGTGGTCAAAGCATAGAACAACGCCAGCTTTCCGGATTTTAAAATTGTATTATTTTCAGTCATTTTTCCTCCCAACCGCACCAATTTTTCCGGCAGAAAGCGATAAATTTATCAACAGACTTGTCATTCTGCGTTTTTTGCCATAGTGCTATGAATTTTTCCAGATATCCGCCTTCGCCGGTGGAGATACCGTACTCAGGATCGGTTTTGATCCATAGAGTGAATTTTTCCATCAACTTACGGCAGATCGCCGGAGTGTTGAGTGCTTCACAAGCCATAAATACTCCGTCACGGGCATCTTCGGGAACTGCATCCAGCAATTTGATGATTTCAGACTCATACTTTTGATCGCTGCCCAGAACGGCAAAAAGCAGTTGATTGAAACCATAAAAAGGATTGGCAGCACAATCATCAATGGAAAAATGATCTTCTACCAAATGTCCTTTTTTCGGCAGAAGTTTGGCAATTTCAAGCGCAATATCCCAATACAGTGCTTTATTTTCAATCAGAGCAGAGAAAAGCAAAGTCAATTCATCCTCGGAACATTCCTTAAAAATTCTCTGTTGCCCCAAGTTTTCATCATAACAAAAAACAACTTTCTGATTATCCTGATCGGGGTCAAGATCAATTTCGTATTCCAACTTATGCCGCTGCAACTGGCGGACAATGATTTTATTGATTTCACTTGCTGCTGTCATTTTCGCACCTCCCGTCCCATATCCCAGTTTACGAACGGCAGCCACGGGATGTAGGATTTCGGATTATAGTTGAGCAAACCGATTTGAACGCATCCTCTGCCATTTAATAATCCTATTTGAACGGTCCCCATGTCATTGATCAGACCAATCAGCACTGTATCGACGATATTTATTCCTAAAAATTGTCCATATTTAAAGAAATCTTTGTAATTGATCAGTCCGATTTTTATGCCGTAATTTTCTTTACTGCCATTTATTCCTGCAATAGAGATTCCGTAATTATTAAAAACTCCACCGACAGCACTTAAAGAAAGGACCGCAGACTTTTGACTCATTGAACACAAAACAAGGGAAAAAACAGTATCCGTTTGATTGTCAACCAAGTTACGCCAATTTTTAACCCCAAGCCCCAACTGCAGTGGAGCAAATTTCCAATCTGAGAATACGCCTTTATCCTGCAAACTATCTCCGGCAGACAGCGTAACA
>JAZQYS010000021.1:0-3155 GCA_045633645.1 Victivallaceae bacterium
TGAATAATATCCGCAGGATCGGCAGGGGAGAGCAGAACTTCGCTGAAATCCCCTTCCTGAAGCGGGGCAGGCACTTTGCTGCGGTCGGTGTGACGGTTGGGACAGCCGAATCCGGTAAAGGTGAATTTCTGTTCCGGCAGCAGTTCTTTCATGACAGCGCGGAACATGTCAGGCGTAAACTCTCCGCCGAAACGGTTCATGTAACTTCGGGGCGGAATTTCAAAGTCTGCGGGAAAATCCTCTTTTGACCAGACGTGTGCGTGGCAATCGTGGATTTTTTCCGGCAGATAAGGGGCAAGTTCTTCACGGTAAATGCGTGAATCCATATCATTTAAAACAAGGCTCATTTTGTAACTCCTTTGGCAATCATGGCGGCACCGACGGCTCCGGCAAAACTCTGTTGGGGTGAAAATTCAATGCAGGGCAGTTTTTCAAGCAGAAGTCTGCGCCAGGCTTTCCCTTCGGAGGGACCGCCGGTCATGACGATCCTGCGGGGAGAGGCAAGGCGGATTTTTTCAGTTACTCTGTCAACGATTGACTGCATAAGCGGCAGAGCTTCGGGATCATCGTTGAAAAGATCATAGGCATTTGAAGCGTTTTTGTAATGCTCTTTGATAAAGTTCTCTATTTCAATGCCGACGGCAGCAAGAGAGAACATTTTTGCAGCATATTTTCCTGAGCCGGACTGGAACGGGTCAAAGAGTTCTCCCTTGACAACTTGCGTATCTGCGGGAATGGGTTGGAATCCGACCCAGCTGGTTCCGCAGCTTAAAAGCATTTCATCCGGAGAAAGCACGCCGACACCTCTTGCGGCGGCAGGATGATCGAAACAGCCCGCAAAAACGGCGGTTTCTTCTGTCAGATTTCCGGAACAGAACTCCTCTTTGAGACAGCCGATTTTCTCTCCTGTGGAAACAAGTTCCGGCAGGCGGTCGCAAGTCAGTGAAAAGTAATCAAGGTATTTTTGTTCGTAACACTTTTTCCTGACATTCTGCAGCTGACTGGTGACAGCGTTGGAGTAATCCAGTTTGTGTTTCCCCGTCAATACCCACGCCGCCCAGTCGTTGTTCATGGCAAAATGGGATTTCCCCGTAAGTTCGGGACGGGTGCGTTTGAAGTATTCCAGATGTGCCAGCGGAAAGGCTTTCATACAGGGCCAGCCGGTGACGGCAAAAACATCCCAGTCTTCGGGCGGCATCCAGTCAATACGTTTATCCAGCCAGCTGATGATTTGCGTTTGCGGAACGGCATTTTCATCGCACAGCAGCGTATTGCCCGAGGCGGCGGCAAAGGCGATACCCTCTATGGGGGAATCCGACTTTTCCGCAAGTTCCGCAAGAAGGGAATACAAGGTGTCAAAGTAGGTTTCAGGATCAATTTCCACAAACATTTCCTGCGGACGCAGCAGGGGAACGGTGCGCTTGCCGGAAGCAATTATTCCGTCTGCGGGATTCCACAGCACGCCTTTGATGGTGCCGGTTCCAAGATCAAGACCGATACAGTTCATTTTTTATGCCTCTTTCAGAAGTTCATCCATCGCATCAAGGACAAAGGAGATGACTTTTTCAGAAGAAATCAACGGCAGTTTGTTGAGGACAGCAGGCGGACAATCCGCCTTGTAGGTTTGGACACCTGCATCAATTCTGTAACGCTCTCCCAGAGCCTTGCCGAATTTGACGGCCTTTTCTGTGTCGCTGAAAACAAAAGAGGTCAACAATCCGCGTCCCTCGGTTTTGACGATTTTATCGGCGTGTTTTGCGGCGATTTTTGCCAGGCCCTGCTGCCATTGCGTTGAAATTGCAGCGATATGAGGCTTGTTTTCTTCAACAAAACGGATGGTAATCAAATTGGCAAGACTGGCGAGTTCCTCCTGACCGTTGGTGACAAGTGCGCCGAAAAGATTGAGATTATCCATGGCGGATGTGGTCAGCATTTTTGATGCGGGATAACAGCCTGCGGGGAAACCCTTGCCGATGGAAACAAAGTCGGGCGTGCTGTTGTACTCTTTGAACATTAAGAGTTTATCGGACCACATACAGCTTTGAATCTCATCCACAAAGACGGGGATATCGTGTTCGTGACAGATTTTATCGGTGACATTTACATACTCTTCAGTCAAAGCGATTGCACCGTAATTCATCAAGACAAGTTCGTGGATGAATCCGGCAATTTTGTAGTTGCCGGAGTCGAACTCTTGAACGGCATTTTTAAAGTCTTCAATATCGTTGATTTTGACGGCAACGGTTTTCAGGAGTCCCTTTTCTTCCATACCGAGAGCAAATTCCTGCCACATGCCGCGCATGGTTTGAGCCGTGATACAGGTTCCGTGATAGTTGGCTTCACGTCCGCCCTTGAAGTCCTGCATGACGAGGAATACGGGCGTCTTTCCCTCATAGACGGGGGAGGGGAGTGTCGGCTGAAGTTTGTAAAATCTTGCCAACATCATTTTGATTGCCGCTTCACAGGCAAGACTGCCGGTTTCAAGGTTGATGACGCGGTTGAGAACGTGCGGTTCATTTGAAGAAAGAACGCGTTCAAGACTTGCCTCATCTCCCGGAGCAATGCCGTTGGCAATACGGACAAGTTCCCTTTCAAGCATACGGGTTAAGTGTCCGCGGGTGTTGTTGTGCGTGGCATTGAGAATACCGATTCTCTGAGCGTTGATGAGAAGTTTGAATCCGGGAAAGTTGTGTCCCAGACTTGCCTGATAGTGTTCGCTTTTGCCGATGAGAGAAAGTTTTCCGTCTTCTCCGAGTCTGAAAGGACCCAAACCGGAGAGTGGCGCGTGTTCACGATGGAACGCTGCAGCAAAGGCGGCGGTGGCGGCACCGGAACTGGAACTTGCCAATCCCTGAGAAATCTGTGTGCCGCATTTCGTCAGCAGAGCATGGATTTTTTCTTTAAAAGCGGGCGGGAAAAATTCAACTTTTTCTCCGGCAATGGCGAGCAGTTCTTCAAAATTGCCCAATCCCAGATCGGCGGAGGCGCGGCAGACCGCCTGAATATAGGCTTCTCCTGCGATATCCGCCAAACTTAAACATACATTTTTCATAAAACAAACCTTTGCTTTGTTGAATCGGATATTATTTGTCAAAATAATATAACTCAATAAAATGATTGTGTCAAGCAAAAATGATTGATTTTGCAAATTTAAA
>JAZQYS010000022.1:0-3274 GCA_045633645.1 Victivallaceae bacterium
TGGCTACGATCCGACTTAGGGGGCATCCGGACCGTAAAAGTTGAGTGCGCCCATGGCGTGAACGGTTTCGGGAACGCCGTCAACCAGCCAGTTGATCAAGTCAAAGTGGTGGCTGGATTTGTGGATAGAAAGACTACCGGAGTTTTCCCGCATACGGTTCCAGCGGTTGAAGTAACTTGCGCCGTGGTGGATATCAATGTACCAGGTAAGGTCAATATTGGTAACTTTGCCGACTTTTTTCTCAAGGAGCATTTCGCGCAGAAGCCGGGTGACGGGGGTGTAACGGTAGTTGAAGGTGCAGATGACTTTGCCTTTGGAGTTCTTTTCAGTTTCGCGGATTTTGAGGGCATCTTCCCAGTTGGTGGTCATGGGTTTTTCTGCGACGATATCCAGATCGTTTTCAAGACCTTTGAGGATGTATTGCGCGTGCGTGGCATCGACTCCGGTAACAATCAGAGCATCCGGACGGGTCTCCTTGAGCATTTTGTCAAATTCTTCAGGGAGATATCCGGGGAGACCGGTGGTTTCGGGAACGACTTTGTTGGCAACTTCAAACCGCAGGGGATCGCTGTCAAGCAGGGCAACCAACTCAGCTTCTTTGCTGAATTTTTTGTAAATGGGGGGAATCCACATCGCCAGAGCGCGACCTGAAACACCGCAGACGGCATAACGCTTTTTCATAGAGAAGTTCCTTTTCATTACAGGTTGAAATAACGTGAGGTATTTGTTGTTGTTGTATCCCACACATTGGTTCTGCCGGAAGCATTGTTTGAATACATGAAGTTGCGGGATTCAACATGTCCGTCAAGAAAAACCTGATTCATCCGATCTTTATGAGCACCGTATTTTCCTACATTTGCGTAACCGGGATTCCAGAGATATTCAACACTGCTGATCCCATCTGTCCATTTTGATTCATTTCCGGGGAAACGATAGAACGCCCATGAATCTCCAAAAGCAACAGCTTTTTCCAGATTGGGAAGACCCGGTTTTATTTTCCGTAAAAATTTTGTGCTTGCACTGAATGCAGCGGAAGCAGTTACCCCCAGATAGGGATTGTGACCGTAGGAAAGATAAAGCTTTATTCCGCTGTAGCGGGTCTTCGGAGCGCCGTCCCCGGCACACAAAAAGTTTTTACACCTTGTCGATATTTCCGTGGCAGTTGATCTGACAGATATGCCTTTGCAGTAAATAACGTACATGTATTCATACCATGGCATGTTTTCACCATTACTAAAGGAGGGGGTGTTCTTGAAAAGTGCCGGCATCAGATAACCTTTGTTATCATCGGTGTAAAGCTGCCACCAATGACCAATTTGTTTCAGATTTGATATGCAGTGTGCGTTTTTTGCCGTATTTCTCGCCTGCTGCAGGGCGGGCATGAGCATCGCTGCGAGAATGGCGATGATGGCAATGACGACAAGAAGTTCAATCAGCGTGAATTTTTTACGGTTTGATTGTTTCATGATAAATTTTCTCCTTTCAATCTCCGTAGGGGTTGTCAACTTTTATTTTATGGGCATTGGCTTTCAGATATGCTGTTGCGGCAGAGGCGGCAGCGTGTGCCTTCTGAATGAGTTTCTCTGCGCGGGAATAATCTTTGAGTTTACCGGAAATAATCAACTGTTCAACCTGCCAGTATTCGATCCAGCAATTTGCGATATCATCAACTATTTTCTGCATTTTGGGATCAAGGGTATTGTTGTACTTTTCATACCGGGGCGTTTTGGCACGGATTTCCGGCGGAACGACCAGGTCAAAGTGGGTGAGGAACATGAAACACACATCAGAGAGCGCGTGACGTGCTTTATCCCAGCGGACATCCAGCTTGCCGAAAGCCGTTTGGGCAACAGTTTCTTTCAGAACTTTTTCTGCCTCTTTGCTGAATTTCAAGGCTTCAAGCCCTTTGTTTTTCTTGACAGCTTCAACGGATTTCTTTTCAATCGCAGAAGCATTTCTGATATCAACGCCGTTGCCGGAGGCACGGTCGGCGGCGACCTGCCATGAGATATTCAACCGTTTGGCGCGTTCAAGAGCAACCATGTTGACGGATTTGTTTACAGCACCTTCTTTTCCGATAACGAAATATTCAGCATCACCGGGGGCAAGATGCATGGTATACGTTTGGCTTACAGGAGCCATTTTTGTCAATGACCGGACGCACGTTCCGGGGGGATTGCCGAAAACGACTTTTTGATTGATCGCTTTTTCAAGAGAGTGATTGACTGCGACGGCAAAGAGGGTTCCATCTTTGCGTTTGAGCGTGAAAAATTTCACTTGCGGACCATTGTAGAAACCGTTTTTACTGCGGTAAACCGGGGTTTTAATGTTTTCAAGATAAGCGGGATTTTTTGCAGGAAAAGTTCCGGTGAATTGAGTGCCGATGGCGGTGAATTCACGGGCGCAGCGTCCGATTTCAAACCAGAGGGGGGTGTATTCACCGGCATTGCCTCTTGCGGCGTAGTGGTAGCCGTATTTGTAACGCCAGGATAAGCCGCGGTTGTTGACTTCGTGGATTTCAAAACCTTTTGCACCGTTGGCGGCAGAAAGATGACACATCAGACGGAACTCTTCAATGGTCGGGAATCCGTAGACCTCTTTGAAGTATCCGAAAGACTGCAAAATCACATGAACGGGGGTGTCTTTGGCGATTTTGACCGTATCAAGGGTAACTTTGCCGATGTTCCACGGATTGCGTCCTGAGGCATTTTTTCTGCTGATGGGGTACCAGTCACCGAGGAACACAGGCACATAGGGAATGTAGACTCTTGCGTGGATGTTCAGATAAGGATAAAGCGGCACATTGTGCGGGAGTTTTTTAGCAAGCGTTTCATGCGCTTCAAGCATACAGGGAATATTCTGCGCGGTAGTTTCGTCGGCGGTGAAGACTGCTTTGACGACTTTGTCATATTTTTTCATCAAAGCGATGGTATCTTTATGCCAGAAGAGCTCCATTCTCTGAGCAAGGACGGGACGGAATTTTTCAACATCCACATCATCCTTGTAATAGAGCAGAGAGGTGGGAAAGAGAGAAATACCGTATTTGAGACAGAGTTCACCGACGAGATTCCGTCCGCCGGGGAGATTGGCGGCAGGGAGAATTCCTCTCTGGATGGTGCGGGTCTGCATACTGGCATTAATACCGATAGCGGCGCCTTCGCGCAGGTTTGCTTCAAGATTGCGGAGAAAACGGTTTGCGTAACCGTCCACGCCGTTGGACTCCTTCCAGGTCAGCGCAACGTCGCCGTTGATGATGAAAGGAAAATAGTTGTCA
>JAZQYS010000023.1:0-2020 GCA_045633645.1 Victivallaceae bacterium
GCATACCGGCTGTGTCGGTGCGGTGAAACTTCTCAACGTTGCCGGAAGTTACTTCCGCGGCGATGGAAAGAATCCCATGCTTCAGCGTATTTACGGAACCGCTTTTGCTACTGAAGAAGAACTCAAAAGTTATATTCAGCAGCAGGAAGAGGCTGCCAAACGCGACCACCGTAAACTCGGTACTGAACTTGATCTTTTTGGATTCTCCGATTCTGTCGGTCCCGGACTGGTTTTGTGGCATCCCAAGGGCGCACTGATCCGTCACCTGATCGAAACTTATTGGAAAGCCGAACATTACAAGAATGGTTATGAACTGCTCTATACGCCCCATATCGGACAGAGCAACCTCTGGGAAACCAGCGGTCACCTGGGTTTCTACCGTGAAGGTATGTATTCCCCCATGGAAATTGACGAAAAAGATTATTACGTCAAACCCATGAACTGCCCCTTCCATATTGAAGTTTACCAGTCCCGTCTGCGCAGTTACCGTGAACTGCCCCTGCGCTGGGCTGAACTGGGAACTGTTTACCGTTATGAAAAATCCGGTTCTCTGCATGGTTTGATGCGTGTCCGCGGATTCACTCAGGACGATTCTCACATTATTTGTACGCCGGAATCCATTGAAGATGAAATTGCAGAAGTTCTGCGTTTCAGTCTGCACATCAACCGTGCATTCGGATTTAAAGATATCAAAGCGTATCTTTCCACCCGTCCTGAAAAGGCTGTCGGTGAACCGGAACGCTGGGAAACTGCAATTGATTCTCTGCGTAAGGCGGTTGAAAAATGCGGTCTTGAATGTGATGTTGATGAAGGCGGCGGTGCTTTCTACGGTCCCAAGATTGACCTCAAACTCCGCGACGCTATCGGCCGTGAATGGCAGACTACCACGATTCAGTTTGACTTCAACCTGCCTGAACGTTTTGATATGACCTATATCGGAGAAGACGGCAAGAAACACCGTCCGTTCATGGTTCACCGCGCTCTGCTGGGCAGTCTGGAACGTTTCTTCGGTATTCTGGTTGAACATTACGCCGGAGCATTCCCGCTGTGGCTGAGCCCTGAACAGGCAAGAATTCTGCCGGTTTCTGATAATCAGATTGAAATCGCCAAAAAGTTCCGTGATGAACTGCGTGCCAAGGGGTTCCGCGTGGATGTGGATGCTCAGGCTGCCAGTCTCGGAGCCAAGATCCGTTCCGCCCGTCAGGCGCGCGTTCCCTACCTGCTGGTCGTCGGTGAAAAAGAGGCTGCGGACAACACAGTTTCTGTCAGAACCCGCCTTGAAGGTGAACTCGGAGCCATGAATTTGGAAGAACTTGCAGAAAAAATGCAAAAAGAGGTTGACAACAAGGGTCTTTAGTGCTATTTTAAGAGACGAGTGAATTCCCCGGATACGGAGTCCGGGGTGTTTAACAGTAAAATAACGCCGGAAAAGAGCCTTTTTAAAGGCAGGCGTAAAAAGTTGGTTTTGAAGGGAGGGTGCCGTCATAGCTAAGTTATTGAAAGCCAATGACCGGACCATAACGCTTACAGAAGTGCGTCTGATCGGTGCGGATGGGGAACAGCTGGGTGTTGTTTCTTATGCACAGGCCCGTGATCTTGCAACAGAGGCAGGGCTTGATCTTGTTATGGTTTCTGACCGTTCAACTCCGCCGGTGGTGCGGATTATGAACTTCGGTAAACTGCGTTATGAGCAGAAGAAGAATTTGAAGGCTCAGCGCCGCAACACTGCAGCGCAGAAACTCAAAGAGGTCAAATTTCATATTAACATTGACGACCACGACTATCAGACCAAGATAAAGAAGGCGCTTGACTTCATTGAGAAGAAATTCCGCTTGAAGATCACTCTGGCGCTGCGCGGTCGTGAGATGGCGCACCAGGATATGGCTTTTGAACTGATCCGCAAGGTGATGGCAGAGCTTGCTCCTTATGCTGATGCAGACGGTGCTCCCAATCTTCTCGGACGTAATATATCAGTGACGTTTTCACCGAAATAAACCGGTGACGTTGACCGCAGCCGGTA
>JAZQYS010000024.1:0-3767 GCA_045633645.1 Victivallaceae bacterium
TGCAATTTCATCACGGGTCTTGGCAGGAAGTTGAGCCAGAGCATCGGAGGAAAGTTGTTCCAGATATTTCGCCGCAAGCTGCAGCATCGTCTGGTACTGCTTGGCAGAAATTTTTCCGGCAGAGGTGAATTTTTCAACGACGGAATTGTAGAATTTTGCGTCGTCGTAGGTTCTTCTGCCGACTTTTTTCGGTTGTTCAAAAGCAAGACCTTTGAGCAGTGAAATAATGGTTTGTGCTTCATCTGCAGGCGGCGCATCTGAATCTTTTGCCGCTTTCAGCCACGGTGCAAATTTTTCATAGAAATCCGCCATCATGCCAACCCAGGAGATTTCTCCCTCTTCAACTTTATCAAGCAGAGTTTCCATCTGGGCGGTGAAACCGATGTTGAACAATTCCGGCAATTTGCCGACGAGAAAATCATTGACAGAAAATCCCAGTTCTGTCGGGGAAAGTTTATTCTGTTCCCGCTTGACGTATTCTCTGTCCTGAATTGTCCGCAGAATGGTTGCATAAGTTGAGGGGCGTCCGATACCGTTATTTTCAAGCTCTTTAATGAGAGCCGCTTCGGTGTAGCGCGCCGGAGGCTCTGTGAATTTCTGTTCACTGTTGAACTTTTTGATGTCCAGCAGGTCATTTACTGCGAGATTTTCCGGCAGGGTATCTTCTTCATCTTTGGATTTGACAGTATCATCATAAAGCTGTGTGAAGCCCGGAAACACCATGACTGACGCCGTGCTGTGGAAGGTGTAGTCGGCATTATCCGAACCGTGAACAATTGTATCCACAGAGGTCTGGTCAAATTGAGCAGGCGTCATCTGACTTGCGACAAAACGTTTCCAGATCATCGTATAAAGTTTGAGCTGTGCCGGATCAAGGAAAGGCGCAACAACTTCCGGAGTTCTGGTAACATCAGTGGGACGGATTGCTTCGTGAGCCTCTTGTGCCGCAGCTTTGTTTTTGTAGAAGTTTAACTTTTCGGGCGCATATTGTTCCCCGTAAGTACTGCGGATGAAGTTGCCCGCCGCGATTTGCGCTTCTTTTGCAATCGTGACGGAGTCCGTTCTCATGTAGGTTATAAGACCGACGGGACCGGAACCGCCCAGATCAACTCCTTCGTAAAGCTGCTGGGCATAGCGCATTGTCTGAGTTGCCGTAAAACGCAGACGGGAGTTCGCCGCCTGCTGCAAAGTACTGGTTGTAAAGGGCGGTTGCGGGAATCTTCTGCGGCGTTGGCGGTTGACATCCGTAATGCAGGGTTTGCTGCCGTTTTCAATGGCGTTTTTCACCTTTTGCGCAGATTCCGCATCCGGAACCTTGAAGTCTTTGGCATTGATTTTAAAAAGTCTTGAACGGAACTGTTCTCCGGTTTGAGTGCCGAAAATGACAGAAAAGTTCCAGTATTCTTCAGGAATGAAGGAGAGGATCTCTCTTTCTCTTTCAACAATCAGACGCAGGGCGGCAGACTGGACGCGTCCGGCACTGCTGCCTTTTTCAAGTTTGCGCCAGAGCAGGGGGCTTACCTGATAACCGACGATACGGTCCAGGACTCTTCTTGCCTGCTGGGCATCGACAAGACGCTGATCAATTGCGCCTTTGTTCTGCATGGCCTGTTCAATGGCATTGCGGGTGATTTCGTGGAACGTTACCCGGTAAAACGGAGCTTTGGTTCCGCTTTCAAGAACGCTTTTCAAATGCCATGCAATGGCTTCTCCTTCGCGGTCAGGGTCGGGGGCAAGATAAATTTCGTCCGCTTTTTTGACAGCGGCTTTCAGGGTCCGCACGACGGGACGGCTGCGGGGGGTATCCACATACTGCGGCGCAAAGTCATTGGCGATATCAACGCCCAATTCCTTTTCGGGCAAATCGCGGATGTGTCCCATAGATGCAATAATGTCATATCCCTGACCGAGCATTCTGCTGATGGTCCGGGCTTTGGTCGGAGATTCGACGATCAGAAGTTTCGCCATGATATATATTCAATCCTCAATTGTGAAAAAGTTTTTCTTCATACACATATTAATTACATATAACACAGTGTTTTTGCTTGTCAAGTCCGATTTGCATGATTTTAGCAGATTTCTTTGCAAAAAATGAAATTTTGCTGAGAAAATGACAAATCAAGAAAATAAAACCGCCGCACCGGAAAAAATCTATTGCCTGAACTCCGGCAGTCTGTCCGCTGAATGAAATTGTCTGTATTCTTTAGGCGTCATTCCGTACCGCTGATAAAAACGCTTGTGAAATGCCGTAGAGCCTGAGAAGTTGATTTCGCGCACGATTTCATTGATCGGCAGATTGGTGTTTATCAAAAAACGGGTTGCCGCGTCAAGTTTCAGATCAAGCAGAAACTGTGTCGGCGTTGTCTGAAAGAAACGTTTCCAGTTTCTGAAAAAGGCTGAGCGGGAATAACCGTTGAGGCGGGCAATTTTTTCCAAATCGACAGTTTCTGAATAATGAACCTGAAACCAGACTGAAATGTTGCGGATTTTTTCTGCGTCGTCCAGACCGCCGGATTTCAGCAGATCAGAATAAAATATTTCACGATAAAGCTGAAAACATATCCAATCTATCTGATCTGCCACTCCGGGGGTATAAAGTTGAAGGCTGAGTTTTCGGAATTCTCCCGCAAGCTGTTCAATTTTCGGCGTTACAGAAAAAGACATACTTTCTCTGTCTGAATAAAGTCCGAGTTTGCGGAAATCGTCTTCCAATTCTGCCGGATAACCGAATGAAATGGCATCGCGGGGGTGATCTATCTGAAAATAATGTTTCCCACCCGGCTTTTTCCATACCATGTTGGGAAAAGTCTCTCTGATCGCCTGCCCGTTGATAATATCTGTGCAGATTGTTTCCTGCGGTTCAAAACGGATGGAGATTTCAAACATATCTTCCGGCGTATATCCATGACGGTTGCCCACGGCATGACGGCGTGAAAAATACAGCATTTTCACCCGGAAAGGAAAAGTTCCGAGGCGATCTATTTTTTGAATGTCATAAGAAATCCAATCCATACTGTATTCTTTGTACTGATGTTTATATTGTCTGTGAAAACATTATAAGATAGATGCGGAATACTTTTTTGTCAAGTTTCGGAATTGATTAGTTGTTGTAATGATTAAAACAAATTATCCTTTGAAATGAGTGTGTTTGGCAGTTTTTGCAAAAATTTTTACATGTGGTGGTACGATTTAACCTTTGTATTTTCTACGATTCAACCTTGTGGAAAACGAGTTTTAAAATTATTTTATATCCCGTAATCATATTCGGCAAGTGGCCGGATGGGCTGTCGGAAAAGTTGAAAAAGATAGCGTTGTTCCGCAAATCTTTCAATAGAAAAATTAACAACAGGAAGAAAAATGAAAAAATCACTTGTGAAAAATTGTGCCGGCAGATTTACTCTTATTGAGCTGCTGGTTGTAATTGCTATAATCGCAATTTTAGCGGCAATGCTGATGCCTGCTTTACAGAAAGCCCGTGATACGGCAAAGAAGATTGATTGTACAAACAAAGTGAAACAGCAGGGGACATTCTGGCAGTTTTACGTTGACGGCAGTGACGGTTACATGGTTTCCAATGTCGGCAGATTAGTGGGCGGCGGCGATAAAAAGGATTATTATGCACTTATCATGGTCACTTCTCCGGCTGCCGGAATGCCGTGTTACATGACTTACTCTCAATTATCAACTCAAGTCAGCGGTTCTGATCATGCGACAAGAGCCACCAAAAGCAGAGCGTTGTTCCGGAAATATTTTGAGTGTCCGTCTTC
>JAZQYS010000025.1:0-2962 GCA_045633645.1 Victivallaceae bacterium
ATGTTGGAACTTTCAGAAAAAATTGCTCTTGCGCAGTTTCATCTGCTGCTGTCAGCGACACGGAGCGTTCTTACGGGACTTTTCAAGTCCGGCAATCCCGCCGACCGTGAACTGGCGGCGTTTTACCGTAACAACCGTCAATGCGGTTCAAGAGACCGCGCTCTGATTAACAGCGCACTTTATATTCTGCTCCGTCACTGGGGTTGGGTCCGCAAACTTGCGGGGAAAGAGTTAGCCTGCGTCATTGAATCCGGAGAAAGCAACTACTCCAACCGCGACCTTGCCGCCATGCTCTTTTTTGCACTGGCAGTTGACGGAACCGCTGAAATGCCGCTGAAACTTGCCGCAAAATTCATTGAACTGCCTGTTCCTGAAATTTCAGCGTTTTCCCGGACTGAGCGCGCCGGACAAGCCGCAGCTTTTCTTGGAATAAACATGAATTTTTCAACAGAAGAACTGCTCCCTGAATGGACAAAAAAACTTCTTCCGGCGGATTACGCTGAAAAAATCCTCATCCGTCCCCCCATGTATCTGCGGGTCAATGACATGGAGTCCACGACAGCTGAACTGCGCGCAAAAGATATAAAATTTGAAGAAGTTGAAAATTTCCCGCAGGCACTTGCCATTTCAAATCCCGCCCTGAATGTCAGTACCTTAACGAGTTTTCAGAACGGTTCCTTTGAAATCCAGGATCTTGCAAGTCAGGCGATCGTCCGTTTCTGCGCCCCGCGCAAAGGAGAACGCTGGTTTGATCCCTGTGCAGGAGCAGGCGGAAAAACCCTTGCCATCGCCGAAGCCATGCAGAGAACCGGAACTGTTCTTGCAGGAGACATCCGCGAAAAAGTCCTGCTTGAACTTAAAAAACGCGCCCGCCGTGTCGGGTATCCCAATATTCAGACCAAACAGCATGACGGACGCCCCCCGCGCGGACTCAAACCGTTTGACGGCGTTCTCATTGACGCCCCCTGCTCCTGCTCCGGTGTTTGGAAACGCAATCCGGGCAATCCCTGGATTCTTACACCGCAGGCGGTCACAAAACACGCAAAACTTCAACTTGAAATTCTTAAAAATTTTGCAGGCTGTGTCAAAACAGGCGGCAAAGTCATTTATGCCACCTGCTCCGCTTTTGCCGAAGAAAATGAAGATGTGGTCAACGCTTTTCTTGCACAGGATAACCGCTTTGAACTTGCCGGAAGCATTGATCCCTTTACCGGAAAATCAAGTTCCGGTTTCCTGCATATTCCTGAAAACTGCGGCTGTGATCTGATGTTCGCCGCTTTATTGGAGAGAAAAAAATGATTCCGTTCAATATCGTTCTTGTCGCCCCCGAAATCCCCCAGAATACCGGAACCATCGGCAGACTTGCCGTATCAACGGACAGCGTTCTTCATCTCATTGCCCCGCTGGGCTTTTCTCTTGATGAAAAACATCTGCGCCGGGCGGGAATGGATTACTGGAAACATCTTGATCTCCACCGTTACACCGATTGGGAAAATTTTCTGGAACTCAATCCTGAGGCGAACCTGCACTTTTTCTCCACTCACGGAGATACAAGTTATTACGATGTAAAATACACCCCCGGAGATTATCTGGTTTTCGGCAGAGAATCCGCAGGACTTCCCCCTGAACTTTACGAGCGTTACGCCGACAGACTGCGCATTATCCCCATGCCGGGAAAATTCAACCGCAGCCTGAATCTTGCCAACAGCGTTTCGATTGCCCTCTACGAAGCCATGCGCCAGACACGGAGCGCATGGGATAACTGAAAAACAATCAGAAAGGGCATTTTTGTTTTATGTGTCTTGATTTCCACCTCCGGAAATGCTGCATTTTAGTATCAAAATTTTTGTAAACAAAGGAGAACTTGATTTATGTTATTAGAAATGTTGAAAGGAAAAATCCATCGGGCAAGAATCACTCAATGCGATATTGATTACGAAGGCAGTCTGGAAATAGATATTGATATTCTGGAAAAAGCAGGAATTCTTCCTTATGAAAAAATACTTGTGGTAAATGCGACCAATGGCAAACGTCTGGAAACCTACGCAATTCCCGGACCTGCCGGCTCAGGTACGTTCTGTCTGAATGGAGCCGCTGCTCATCGCGGAAGTGTCGGAGATATTATCACAATTATGTGCTTTGCCAATTTCACACCCGAAGAAGCCTCGGCATTCCGTCCCCGCGTCGTGGTTATGGACGAAAAAAATCAAATCACAGCCATCCGTCTGGGAAGAGAAACGATCGCATAAAATTCATTCAAGAAAACAGCGGTTTCTCTGAATCTGCCATTGCAGTTCAAACATACCGTATTAAATTACAAAAAACATCCCCCTGCCTTCCGGAATACCAGTGAAGCAGGGGGTATTTTTATAACCGTTTTTAACGGTTCAACGTGAGCAAATCAACTTATCAGTAGTTGAGGGGCTCAACCTGGAAATAAGCCTTGGGATGGTTGCAGACAGGGCAGATTTCCGGAGCTTTTTCGCTGATGACAACGTGTCCGCAGTTGCGGCATTCCCAGCGGGTCGGAGCAGTCTTGACATAGACTTCACCCTTCTGGATGTTGGCAAGCAGAGCATTGTAGCGTTCTTCATGACGCTTTTCAATTTCAGCAACGCGGCGGAAACGGTTGGCGATAGCGGTGAATCCTTCAGCCTCGGCTTCTTCAGCAAAGGTGCGGTACATTTCAGTCCACTCTTCGCGCTCACCGGCAGCGGCGGCAGCCAAGTTGGCAGCGGTATCGCCCAGCATACCCAGTTCTTTGAACCAGAGTTTGGCGTGTTCTTTTTCGTTGTTGGCGGTTTCTTCAAAAATCGCAGCAATCTGCTCAAATCCCTCTTTGCGGGCAACGCCGGCAAAGTAGGAATATTTGTTGCGGGCCTGGGATTCTCCGGCAAAAGCATAGAGAAGATTCGCTTCGGTCTTGGTGTTCTTCAGATCAGCCATTTTCTTTTTCCTTTCA
>JAZQYS010000026.1:0-9557 GCA_045633645.1 Victivallaceae bacterium
ATAAAGTTCAGGGATACTCTTTGAAATTTCTTCTCTGAACATCTTCATCCAGGGCAAAAACTCATCTGTCGTATAAACCCGCAGGGTGTTGCGCGGACGGCGACTCTGCCAGGCAGAATCAACATACAGTCCTGAACGGGATACAGAACGCAGGACCCCCTCATTCACCAGCGTATCCAGAGCATTCTGCACCACAGGACGCGATATCGTCAACTCTTCAGATATCTTCCGCGATCCGGGCAGACGCATCCCCGGTTCAAAAGTGCTATTTTCCAGCCTCTCAAGAACGTAATGACGAACTGTATCGGATTGTGTTTTCATCTGAGAAACCCTGCTTTAATCACAAAACTGGCTTGTCCAGTTTATAATATTATACCTCAAAAAAGGTTTAATGTCAATAGTTTTTGTAAAAAAATATTAAAAAAACAATAAATTTAAAATCAGATACCGCGTAATTCCAACTGATAAATTTTACCCGTGAACGGCGTATTTTTATGAATTTCAAAATCCAGTGCGGCACAGTCTGCGGGGATATTCAGTTCAAAAGTCCGCTTTTTCCTGAGCGTGGATTGAAACGTTTTTGTCCAACTGCCGCAAACTTTTTTCTGAGAGTTGTAAAATCTGAATCTGACAGTTCCTTTGCCGAAATTTTCACAGTCCATCACCAGACGGACTTTTCCACGGGGCAAACCGCAGAGAGAACGGACAAACAATGTACGTCCTTTGCTGCCGAATACGACAGTCCCCTTATTAAAATTTACGCCGGCAGAGGAGAACCACCCGTCCGGTCTGCCGTTACCATCCAGATCACAGGCAAGATCAGGCAAAACGTTCTCTTTGCGGATAATTTTTGTTGAAGCCAATATCTCAGACGCCTCGGACTGTGTGCAGACTTTGATATTTTTTTCAGCCAGCCAGCGGAGCAATTTATCATGCAAAAGCAGATACTCCGGCAATTTTCCCTTTCCGGCAATTCTCACATGACTGGCACCGATAGCGACACGGTTACAGGCGATTGTATCGGCAATTTTCGTTTTTTCACGTTCAAGATTCATGGATTCCAGATTAAAGTCCGCCCAATCCATCGCATAGCGGCTGACTGCAATATCCGGATCGCCGAACCCTTTATATCCCGCAGGAATTCCGGTTCCTGAAATATAGCCCTGCTCTTTCAGGACTTTTGCCAACGCGTTACGTCCCATCAGAGGATAAAATCCGCCGGGCTGAATCAGTATTTTGGGCATTTTCTTCAAACCGATCTGACGGAATTTTTCTCTTGAAACAGTTATCATATATTCCAACGCTCCCGGCACGGGAGAAAAAGCGGGATAACAAATCTGAGCCGGGACATTTTCTTCATCGGGCAATACAACATTATCCTCTGACCAGATGGAACGCAGCAGAAATTCTCCTTTGCCCCGCGCGCTGTAAACGTAATAAAAACGGTCTCTGATTTTCACCAACGCACGGACTTTCAGTAATTTGTTTCCTGAAATTTTATTTTTTCCGCTGATTTTAACTTTAAAAACAGGACTGAAACGGCTCACACCATAATCATACATCAAATAAACTTTGCGTTCAGATGTATGGTCAGTGAAAGATTTATCGGCAAGTTTCCGCAACGGGTCACTCATTTCAAGCGGAAAACTCAGAGTATTGTGTGACGGCGTATGATCCATGATTTCAAAGCCGTCTTTTTCCAGAGAACAGATGACTTCACGCCACTTTTTATTAAAGGCCTGACCGTGCAAAGGTATCAGCGACATGGAAAATCGGACATTGTTTTTACGGAACACATCCCCCAGTTTTCCATAAATATCAGCACTCTGATTATCATCAAAGCGGAAACAGACAACTTTGGGCAGAGCCGCCAACGTTGTTCCGGCGCAAAGAAAAACTGCAAGAAAAAGACGTTTGAGCATATTTATATTCCTTATAAAATAAATTACCATCCATAAAAGATATCACCTCAACGGCAATTTTTCAATGCCCGGCGTATAACATCGCGTTCAAACAAACCGGGGACAACGGACCATTTGCCCCGTATTTCCAGTTTTCTCTGCAATACGGGCAGAGAAGTCAACACATAATCCGAAACTGCCAGAATAAATTTATCTTTTGAACAGCTTAACTTTCCTTTTTTATCCATCTGAATTGCTCCGGCAAAGAAATACCGCCGCTTGCGTTTGCGGGAAAACTCCCGGACAGACATTTCAAACTCAGCAAGATCATCACGTTCAACTTCAATCAGACAGATACGGTTGGTGTATGGGAACATATCAAATAATCTGCCTTCATTGATAACATATTTTCCCTGAGAGTTTCTGCGCTGAAAATCCGGAGTTTTTGTTTCAGCAAGAGAAAAACAGGCTCCGTCTGCGCCGGAAGCTTTCAGCAAAGCCGTAACTCCCAAGTCGCCCAAACGGGAAAACCTGTCTTTCCGGATCGGCAGACGGTACAATTCCTGCGTTTGGACAACGATTTTCTCAGCCATGCGCGCTTCACGCTCCTGCCACAAGCGGCATTGAGTCTTTACAAGAGCGTCTGTTTCTTCCGCTTCAGGATAAAGCATGGCTGATTCAATGCGGGAAAGTTTTCCTGTTCTATCATCAACTTTTATTTTTATCAAGGCAACGGCAGCACCGTGCGCTCCGGCTTGAACAAAATATGTTTTGCGTATTCTTTTCCCGATAATTTCCTGGTGGGAGTGTCCTCCGAGAATAAGATCAATGCAGGGGAAACGTCTGCTGATAGAATAAACGCTGCCGTATCTGGAATATTCTCCATTGTGATAAGCCAACACAATCACATGCGGTTTCTGCGCCATAATTTCCGGAAGTACTGCGGCAACAGATTCAGTTGTATCTTTGAACACCCCGTCTATCCCGGGCAGTATCCGCCACGGCATAGCCGGATCAGTAGCTCCGATGACTGCAATTTTCACGCCGTTTATGAGAAACATCTTCCATCCTGCCGGGCGGATATTACGCCAATGCCATTGGATTCCCAATACGGTACCGCGAAACTCTGAAATGCGTTTTTCAAGAACTGAATACCCCTGTTCAAAATCATGATTTCCGGGAACCCACACATCAAATTTCATCAAATTAAGCAAACTTATCATGGGCTGTCCGCCCATGGAATCAGAGAGGAGCGTTCCGCTTAACGTATCACCGACATCAATTTTCAGCGTATTTTTACTGTATGAATTGATAACAGCAGCCAGAGACGGCATGGCATTGAAACGTCCGTGCAAATCAGTGGTGCAGATGATATTCACTTCTGCGCCGATAATTCTCAGACAGAATATAAAAAATGTCAAACAAATCAAGAATCGTTTCAACAGCATACAAAAACTCCGGAATTCAGATGATTATTTAAGATAGCACCCGAACGCACTGTTTGCAAATCAGGATAAAAAGTTGTATATTATCAAACTGAAGTATCAACAAAGGAGATCACATTATGCCCAGAATTCCCGTTCCCGCAGGGATCATGACAAAAATATTCATTCTTGATGACAATGCCCTTCCCCAACTGCCCGGAGTCCTCAATGAGTTGTGGCCCGGCAGAACGCCCTGGATTGTTGCAGACGGCAACACCTGGCGCGTCGCAGGAGAAAAAGTTTATAATATCCTGACTGAAGCAGGATTAACTCCGGCTGAATCGCTGATTCTTCCGGCTGTGCCCAAACCGCACCCGGACTATGAACTTGCCTGCAAAATGGCAGAGATGATTCAGGATAATTTTGTTCCCGTTGCCGTCGGTTCCGGTGTCATCAACGATCTGGTTAAAACAGCCGCAGGCATCAAAAATATCGGTTACTGCTGTGTGCCGACTGCGCCGTCGGTTGACGGATATACCTCAAAAGGCTCAGCCATGTCCGTTTACGGTTCAAAGAAAACAGTCCCCTGCCCCGCTCCGATGGCTGTGGTTGCAGACAAGGAAGTTCTCTTCACTGCTCCCGCTGAAATGGCAGCCGCCGGATACGCTGATTTGGCGGCAAAAATCGTCGCCGGTGCGGACTGGATTATCGCCGATATCCTCAAACAGGATCCGATTATTCCCGCAACCTGGGATGTTGTGCAAAAAGATTTGCGCTCCTGGCTTGCCGACTCCAATGATCTTATGGCAGTTTTTATGGGACTTGCAGCAACGGGATACGCGATGCAGATGCATGATGACTCCCGCCCCGCCTCAGGTTCAGAACATCTATTCAGCCACGTTTGGGAAATGGAGGGATTGCTGTTCAACGGAGAAGAAGTTTCTCACGGTTTCAAAGTTTCCGTCGGAACAGTTGTCACGCTCAAACTCATGCAGTATTTCCTTGATCTTGATGTAGAAAAGGCAAAAGAACTTGCGGCTGCCCCGCAGACATGGGAAGAGCGCGAGCAGGAAGTCAATGAACTTCTGAAACTTGAGTGTTACGGAGATGCTCCGGCAACTTTTGCAAAAGAAAAGTTCCTCTCTCCCGCTGATGCTTTGAAACGCCGCGAAGAAATTTACGCCGTCTGGACCGAACTTCAGGAAAAAGTAAAAGCGCAGCTGGGCAATCAGCAGGCATTGGTTGACAGCTTAAAAAATGCAAACTGTCCCATTCAGCCCGAAGAGATCGGTTTGGGCAGAGAACAGTTCATTCACGGTATCTTCACCGCTCAGCTTATCCGCAAACGGTACAACATTCTGGAACTCTTGTTTGACACCGGACTCCTGAAAAAAGCTGTTGAAACAATGTTCTGATAATCAAGAACTGACCACCAAAAAAGCGGCACCCCAATTATTGGAGTGCCGCTTTTTTCAGCTGAAAGTCAGCATATTCTTTTTCTGAGTTGCTTTTATCTTGCAACAAGCAATACAAGAATGTAGACAGGCAACAACAGAACCTGACCGGTAAAATACCCGGCGGTAGTCCATCCGGAAATCTTATCATCCAGATATTTATACATTTCTTTGTTTTTATGTTTCTTTGCCCAGGTGCGTGCAGAATCGGATGCAGTATAGTTTGAGAGTGTACCAAACTCGTATTCTTCTTTTTCAATCAGGTATTTGACCGCTTCAAAGTTATTGATTTCAGCCATATAGACGACAGGAACCGCTCCTTTGTCCCGTTTAGCACCCTTCCATACCTTGAGCTCATCTTCATGCATAGTCGGAGAAATTTTGACCTTTTGGGCATATGCAAAATCCTTATTGGCAATAAGCAAATGATAAGGATAAACGGCAAGGTCATTTTTTCTGATTGCAGCAGTTCCTTTTGCTTTACGCTTGTCAATAAGATACTTGTAGGTAACGGCATCTTTGTCAACAATAACCTGAGTCAAAACTTTTTCCAGTGCAGCAGGTGCAATTGCATCATACAAAGGCTTGAGCGCGGCAAAAGGAAGTTTTTCTTTCTGTGCAAGAAAATTATCCAGCAATACTTCGCTTACATTTGTATAAGATGTTTTCAATGCGGAAATTATTGCAGTAATATATGCCGGATTTTTCAAGCGGGAATGGGTTGCAACAATCACAGGAATCGCTTTGGAAAAAACTTCCTGTTTTTTGAGTTTACCGGCAAAGAGATTCACATAGACGATTTTACCAGTTTTCAAGCCGGCAAGAACAGTATTATCTCCGGGATTGATATTGGCCAAAATAATGGCAATGCGTCTTTCATCATTTAATTTCAAAGCAGTCGTTACCATTACGTCAAGAATATCACATTTTTCACCACCGGAACGGCCGCCGAACATACCGAACAAACCCGCTGTTTTCTTACTGGCATAACCGTCATGATTGTCGTGGTGTGCAAGCATATTTGCGACACACTTTCTGAGATTGGCTGCAGATGTGCCGCGAATGGCAGAAGAGAATCCGGCAAGGAGTTTTTTATGTTCGGCACGCAGGACTTTGATTCCGGCCTGTTCTCTCTGTTCTTGCGCGGCTTTGGCTTGTGCCGCCCTTTCTGCTTTCTGCCGGGCGAGAGCCTGTTCTCTTCTGATCATTTCAGGAGAACGGTTATCAGCAATTTTTCTTGTAATATTGGCATCGCAAACCTCGTCATACCGGTTGACTTTTGTGCAACGCATACTGCTGCCCTGAAAAATCCCCAAGCCCAACGCTCCTGCCATTTGATCATTGAAAGCTTCTGACGCATTTCTGCCGCGAGCACATTTTGAACAGGTTATGTGCTGTTTTTCGCACATAAAAATAATGTTTCCATCGCCGATTCCGCAATTTCTGCATCTTGTTTTCGGCGCGCCGGAAAGAGTCATTGCAATACAAAAAAACACTGCAATACAAAGAATTTTTTTCATTTTGATTTTCCCTTAAAATTTCACTGCTTGCTTTTCCGGGAATCGCTTCAAAATAAAAAAGCGTATTCCCTCCCACATAGTACAAGCCGGCAACGCCAATCGCCGAGATAATCCATGCAAAAAGAGAATACGCCCATAATATGAGCGTACCTTATCCAGACAGCAGGATTATCAATATAAAGAAAATTTGGCGTTTTTGCTTGTACTGAAAACCTGTCTGAAGATACGATAATTTTTCAAAAAATGTTTAACTGTTGTTATATTCTGTCTGTTCCACCTCCTTTGGTAAAAAAACAATTGAGGTTAATATATCATCAGAAACAAAATTTGTCAAATATCGCAGCATAAATATCTGCGGCAATGGCAATGCCGGACAATCAGCCCGAGATACTTTTTATGGTGTCTCTATGTAATCAAACGCAGAGAAAATATAAATCTTGCAGCAGATGTAAAAAAATCAGAAATTTTTTAAACGCAGCAGCTCAATTACCTGCTGCAATTCAGAAATTTTGTTTTTGAATGCGGTAAAATCGGATGAAAAATCCGCGTATTCCAATCCCGGAGTATCTGCAAGTGCCTTTATTCTGAACAATTCTGCCCTCAGCCAGTTGGTAACATCAAAATACCGGACAACCGGATTGTTTTGATGTTTACGGTTGAATTCTGCAAAAACGCTGTCCCTTTTCCGGATGCGCAAATAAGTTTCAGGATCACTGACCCACGGCATATTTTTGCTGATATTTTCAATCTCTCCGGCTGAAGGTTTGGCACTGAATGCCGCACTCCCCGCCTGAAAGCGTTCTGAATCCAGACGGGATTTTTCCCGTCGCAACTTTGGAAGAAGCTCTTTTATTTTTTCATCCGGCTCAAGCAATCGGGTGTACTCTTTTGCTTTTTTCTGATAAGATTTGATATCCAAGGCAGGACGGGGCATCTGCGAAACCTGCAATTTTTCTGTGTTCAGTTTCAATAATGGTATCAAAATCAGCGCAGAAAGAAAAAGCAGTACAACATACAGCAGAAAATGCCGTCTTTTCCCTGCAAGTTTACTTTTGCCTGCTCCGCCGATAAAAGAGTTGTATAACGAAATAACTTTTCTGCATTCTGATAAATTCAACTCCGGTGGAAACGCCGGATATTTTTCAGGCGGATAGCCGGTCAGCGCGCAATAAATTGTTTTTCCCAGAGCATAAAAGTCATCTTCAAAAGAGAACTGCCGCAAACCTGCCGCCGTTTGCGGTGATACAAACGCGGCGGTTCCGGCGAGAGAAGCATTATTTAGAGAGGTGACAAGTCCGATATCGCCAAGCATCGCACAACCATTGACAAAAATAATATTTGACGGTTTTATATCACGGTGAAGCAAACCGTTTTTGTGGAGTATTTCAATATGCTGTTTCAACTGCAAAGCTGTTTCAAACAGTTCTGACGGGATGATTTTCCCATGCTTCTGTATCCGGTTTTGAAGTGTATCCGGCATATACTCTTCTGAACTGAGATTCAAATTATCCGCCGCATCCATTGTGTAATAAAACGCGCCGTCAACCTTGCCGAAGTGGTATATCTGCATGAGATTGCTTCCTGCGCATACCGTCTTATATTGTTTTATACCGTTCAATTCCCGTTCTGACAGAGAGGCGTTTTCTGAAATGATTTTCAGAGCATATATTTTGCCGCTGACAACGCATTTTACGATAAATACAGAACCGTAAGCACCTGTGCCGCACGAATGCAGAATAAGAAAATTTTCCAGCTGATCTCCTGATTTATAATTCAAAGTCAAGCTCCTCATCCGCAGCCTTTATTCTTGAAATGGTTTCGCGCAGTATCTTTGAGCATCTGCTCTTTGCAACATAGAGCTGATCTTTTTTGATTCCAAGAACAGCAGCGACTTCCTGCGGATCACGGCTTTGCAAACCGTAAAGTTCAAAAGCTTGATACGTTATCGGGTCAACCCGCAGTCTGAGTTCATCCAGAGCGTCATTCAAAACACTTTGTTTCCATTCTTCCATAAACATCGTCTCAAATTGAGTGTCAAAAGAAGAAATCTCAAAATCCCCGGAAAATTCTTTTTTGTTTTTTCTGATATAATCAATTGCCTGACTGCGGACAATGGTTGAAAAATAAGTCCTGAACTTGACTTTTCCCTCCTGATAGGTGAAATTTTTAGATTGATTGAAAAATTTCAGCATCACGTTCTGAACAAGGTCATCACATTCCGTTTCCGAAAAATTGTACAACCTGCCGACATATTTGATAATGGGAGCATAACGGTTGTAAAATTCATTCCAGTAATTTTCATCACCGTTCTTTATTTTTTCAAGAAGAGTTTTGCGGGTCGAGGGATAGTTCATAGATACAGATTTCCGGCACACCGGCAGAACCGGCGTTTTATTGATATCACCAGTGTATAAGTCTGCTGCAATTCATTCTTTGCAGCAAAATTTTTATGCTGTAATTACTTTTCCATGTCCGGAATCCATGGACAGGACTTTATTCCCGCCCGCCAGCAGGCGCATACAAAAGCGGTATAGAAGACAAGTTCAACCATTTCTTCTGCCACAAAGTTATGGCAAAGTTTATCAACAAGGCTGCCGGCAATCGTTGCTGCCGCCATAAAAACAAAATGCCACACAGGAAACTTGCCGTCCTTCACGAAAGCAGCTATCACCAGATACAGTTTTTTTCTGAAAAAGTAAACCGCCATTCCAATCACATAAAGAATCATCACAGGGTCAACATAGGGCGCGTAGGGAATATCTTTCCAGCGGAGAAATTTATTCGGCACTTCAGGGTCCGGATAAAACACCGTTTTTCCGAAGTTCGTTTCACGCAAGATGAGAATAAAAATAAATGCTGAGAGCAAACGGAAAAATGCCCGGTTTTTCTTTGCAAAGAAGCACAGCACCATTCCGATAAACAGCATAACCATCTGTGTATTTTCAACAACACCGTTTTCATAACCGTATTCAACCGGACAAAACATTCCGGCGGGAATAACCAGAAGAGCAAACAAAATACAAATCCACAACTCCGGATAAAATTTGCCATCCCGGCGATAACAAACCATCCGCCCCAACTGTCCCGGCAATTCTTTAACCAATGAAACAAAGATTCCGGTATACGATTTCAACATGATAAACTCCAGATTTTTGAAAATATTTTAAGAGATGGCATACTATAATCAGCCTGTTCAGAAAAGTCAAGGCTGAGAAAAAATTTTTCGTAAAAATTCGGAATGGTTTGCATTTTTTTATT
>JAZQYS010000027.1:0-5722 GCA_045633645.1 Victivallaceae bacterium
CAATGCGGGGATGTATCAGGTGATGTCCGACGGGAAAAATCCCATCGGGGACTTGAGTTTCCGCACAATCACTCAAAGCGGCGAGGTCAGAACTTCAAGTTTTCTGCTCAAACGTCCGGCAAGTGACCGGACTTTGTGGGCTGAAGTATCGGGGAAAAACGGCGGATTTGCCATGATTCTTTCTCCCGTAAACGTACAGAATTTTTTGATCCGCAGTATTTCAGGCGGCAAGGCTGTGCGCATGTCTGTTCTGTGGGGATTTGAAAAAGCGGTGTTATGGCCGGGGAAATCCGTGGAAACAGTCAATGTGTTCATGCCCCTTTGGCCTGTTGAAACAAGTGAAAAATTTGTCACGATAAATAACAATGTAAAAAGAGTTATGCAATAAAATGTTTTCAAAACGGATTTCTTCTGTTCTCTGTCTTTTTTCTGCCGGTTTGTTTGCGGCGGCGTTGCCTGCTCCTGTACTGCGCGAGAGTTTTGAGGGTGCAACTTCAGGTAAATTTGCAGGCATTGTTTATACCGCGGGAAAAAAGGGCAGGGGGGCGCATTTTTCAGTCAACCGCCACAGTCATATTAAACTCGACGGTAAAAAAATCAATGGCGACAGGGGAACTGTTTCCGTCTGGGTCAAGCCTGATTGGCCGTTGAAACGCGGAAATATGCGGGTACTTCTTAATATCGGCGGGCCGGCAAAGGAACTGCAGGGGGTGAATTTTGCCATTGACGGAGATAATCTTACCGTTCCCGGACTGCGGATAAATCAGCTCAACTGGAAGAAAAACGTTTGGAATCACATCGCTTATACCTGGAAATCGAATCAGTCTGACAAAAACTTTCCCTTCCGCTATGAGATTGCTGTTTACGTCAACGGAAAAGGACGGGCAAAACGAATCATCAATTTTCGTCCCGTTCCTGCTTCAATAATTACACTCGGAGCTTATCCCGTCCCTGAATACGGACGTCCGCAGCTCTTTGAATTGGAGGGTACTCTTGACGAATTTTCATTGTTTGACAAAGCTCTTGAACCTGAAGAAATTGCCGTCCTCGCGGGCGTAAAAAAAGCCGTCGCCCCGATGACGGAAAAAATGCATGTTCAAAAAATGAAAACGGGGCGTGTCAAACCCTTTGTTTTGGAGGGGAAGGGCGGTTTTGTTACACTGGATAAAAAGACTTACATTGAAATTATTCTTCCTGCCAAACCGTTATCCTCAGAAGTTGCGGCAGCTTACGACTTGCGTTCACATCTTCTGGAAATTACCGGCGGTCGTATTTCTGTTCGTAAAAACCTCACTTCTCAGAAAGGTTACAGAATTTTTATCGGTTCTGCCGCAGGATTGAAAGAAAAGTTTTCGCACGATGAAATTTATATTGAAATCAACCAAAACAAGTGTATTCTTGCCGGAGACCGTGAAAACGGTGCTGCCCATGCAATTTATTCTCTGCTGGAACACATCGGATTCCGCTGGTTCGATACGGGAAAAGAGGGGCGTTTTGTTCCGGCGCAGAAAAAAATCGTTTTGCCGCTTGGCAAGTGGCGCTATGCACCGCTTTTTGCAATGAGGAGAATTCAGCTTTCAGCCCCTTACGATTACAAAGACAAACTCAACGTCCGCGATCTGGACGAGTGGGGACGGCGCAATAAACTGGATCTCGGAAATTATGCCCGGTTTCACAAGATGGTTGCACCGCACCTTGAAAAAATCATCCCTGAAAGCATGTTCAGCACGCACCCTGAATATTTCGGTATGGATGACAGCGGTAAGCGCGATGTGCCGGGGCGCAACAGAATCAATCCCTGCACAAGCAATCCTGATGTAATCCGCTTGTTTCAGCAAAAGGCGGTGGAACTGCTTAAAAAGACTCCGTGGGCACAGTATTTCAGTATTGAACCCATTGACGGCGGCGGCTGGTGCCTGTGCAGAAACTGCCGTAAACTGGATGTCGTATCTGAAAATTACACAGATCGGGTGATAACACTTGCCAATCAAATCACAGAAGCTCTTGAAAAAGCTTTTCCGGGCGAGGGAAAAGCCGCGCGTTTCTTTGCATATCAGGGGTATGTGAATCTGCCCGCCCGTACCCGGGCAAAAGGCAATCTTCAGGTTGAAGTTACCCGCGGCGCACCTGAATTGGTCAGCGGCTGGGCGAAGTATGTAAAGAATCTCCAGCGTTGGGATTACAACGGCTGGTTTACTTTCAAATGGGGACCCATGCCGCTTTCGGTGATGCCTGAAAAAATTATCATGGCAAAAGAATATCACTATTCCGGCGGCTATTTTGATGAGGGTGTTGCCTCAGTCCTCTCTCTCGGACAACCCTTTTACTACATTGAATCAAAGTTGATGTGGAATCCGGATTATGATTTGAAACTGCTGCTTGATGACTTTTTCAGTAAATACTACGGCAAGGCGGCAGCACCGATGCGGCAGTGTTTTGAGTTGATAGAAAAGGAAACGTTCAGGAGCAAAAGCAGTGAAGATATGTTTACGGAATACAACCGGAATATTTTTCAACCGTATATTTATTCACCTGTGTTATGGGAAAAGTGTCTGAAACTCTGTGCTGAAGCAGAGAAAGCTGCTGCCGGCAATCCGGTTATTCTCCGCAGGATAAAATTGGCAGAGATGACTTATCTTTTTGCCGATGTCGCCCGCGATGCGCTGATTGCAAAACAGTATGCTTCTGAAAAAAATCATCCGTTCCACAGTTATATCAAACGGAAAAGTAAAATCAATGCTGCGCGTTTGCTCAAAGCGGTGAAACTTGCCCGTACTCTCGGAGTAAGTAAAGTCAGAGGCAACTGCGAACCGGGCAATCTTGAAGCGATTATTGCGGCGTGGGCGTATCCTCTGCAGATAAATATTGCGCCGTTTTATGAGATTTTTTATCCGTCCTCTCCCCGCAAAACTGTTTCAAACAACAAAGGTGCGTGGAAACTGGTTTTTGAAGATAATTTCAACCGCAAAGATTTGGGAAAAAACTGGAAAATCATTCACGGAAACTGGAAAATCGAAAACAACTCTCTTTCCGGACGCGGTGATGCCATTTATATCAATAAAAAGTTTCCCGGAGATCAGAAGCTCTGTTTTGAGGCGCGGATTGCTCCCGGCGGTACCGCCTGTGATCTGGACGGCATCCTTGCCGATAAAAAAATGGAGCGTTACGGCAACAGCGGTTATTTATTTGCCTTTGGTACATACGGAAACAATTTCAGCAAAATCAACCGTGAAAAGGTACAGATTCTGCGGATAGCCTCTCCGGTCATTCAGGCAGGAAAGACGCACCGTATCGTTTGTGAAAAATCCGGAAATCTTCTCCGCTGGTCTATTGATGGTAAAATCGTGGCGGAGTACCGCGAAGGTTTCCGCACGCTTGACGGCGAATTTATCGGATTTTACACCGATGCGGGCGGTGTATTTGACAATGTAAAAGTTTATACGCGCTGAAAAACAGGGAGTTCTGAAAAAATGGCAAATTCCGTTTTTGAATATTTTGTTCCCATGCGGGACGGAGTGAAACTTTATACCACGCTGCAGCTGCCGGAAGAGCAGGGGAAATTTCCCATTGTGATTATCCGTTCCCCTTACAGTTCTGGCAGAAGTGATCTGGCTGCTCTGGCGCAGGTTGATACCCATGGATACGCTGTCGTTCAACAGCAGTGCCGCGGCACCGCCTGCAGCGAGGGCGAGTGCAATGCCTATGTCAATGAACGTAATGACGGCTTGGATTGTCTGGATTGGGTGCGGCAGCTCCCCTGTTACAACGGAGAACTTTTTCTTTCCGGCGGAAGTTATCTTTCTTCGGTTCACTTTTCTTATCTTGACACCAATCCGCAGGATATCAAAGGTGCTTTTCTTGCCGTTCAGGATTCCGAACGTTACAACATTCTTTACCGCAACGGATTTTACAAAGCCGGACTGCATGGCAGATGGGTTGTCTCAATGCACAGAAAGAATCAGAAAATTGAGCGCAACTGTACTGAAAACACATTCCGCACCATGCCGCTTGCAGGCGTGACTGAAACGATTTTCAACGAAAGAGTACCGTATATTGAGGAGGAATTTCTCCATCCTGATCCGGCTGATGAGTTCTGGAAAACACCGGCAGGCGGCAGTGATTACAGGCATGTCTGTGAAAAATGTGATATTCCGATTCTGCTTGTTACTTCTTTTTATGATATTTATACCGAAGGCGTGTTTGATATGTGGCGGAGTCTTTCTCCGGAACGCAAAAAAGACTGCGCTCTTCTTGTGACGCCGTTTGACCATGCTTATAATCCGCTTGTTGAAAATATTACAGAAGAAATGCAGGAGTTCCGCGACGGTTTGCTCCGTGAAATCGTTCCTGATTTTGAATATGCCTGGTTTGATCACCTGCGTCTGGGCAAGGTTCTGCCTTTTGCAGAAAAAGGAAAAACGACTTATTACCGCCTGTGGGATAACAAATGGCTGACTGTTCCTGTGTTGAAAAATGCGCCGCAGGAACGCTGTTTTTATTTGACGGAAAACCGCACATTGAGCGAAACACCTGCAGAAGAAGGGGAAATTACCTATACTTATAATCCGTATGATCCGGCGTCGTTCAAGGGCGGAGTCTGCAACAATTTCGGCGGTATGAAGTATCAGGATGCGCCCGATTCGCGTTACGATATCATCTCTTTTCTCTCTGAGCCATTGAGAGAGGATATGATTTGCGAGGGACAGATTGAAGTGGATTTGTACTGCCGTTCCACGGCGGAGGATAGCTGTTTTTACGTCCGTCTTGATTTTGAGCGTGATGGAAAAACGCTTTCTCTGCGTGATGATATAGATTCTCTCTGCCGCACAGAAAAAACGTATACGCCGGGAACGGAACGCCAACTGCATTTTGTTTTTGCGCCCCACGCCTTCAAACTCCGTGCCGGAGACCGCCTGCGTCTGGATGTATCTTCTTCCTGCGTACCTTATTTTCAAGTACACACCAATTATCCGGGACTTCAGGCGCTTCAAACTGTTGCCAAAACCAGCCGCAACACGGTCATAACAGGACTTTCAAGAATAAAAATTCATTGTTTCTGATAAAGCGTCACATTTCTGAAATCACTGTTTTTGCGCCGAAAACATATAAAAAACGTATTTTTTTTCATAAAATCACTTGAAAAATCGAAAAAAAATGATATAGTATATGACATACTACGGGGCAGTAGCTCAGTTGGCTAGAGCATCACACTGGCAGTGTGAGGGTCGAGAGTTCGAGTCTCTTCTGCTCCACCAGACTTCCAAAAGCCGTCAGATTTTCTGACGGCTTTTTTTACGTCTTGGCAAGCCATCCCGCGAACAGCGGGTGGATAGGCAAGCGTAAAACGACAGCGAAGCTGGCGAGGAAGTCTGTCCCGCCGGAATGAAATGAAGGCGGACTACAACCTTATGTATCAGGAATGAGATTCGTTTATGAAAAACTTCCATTACGTTTATATTTTAATAGACATTGCAACAGAAACGCACCATTATGTAGGTTCTACGCAAGATCTTCAATCCCGTCTTGCCAAACATAATGCTGGAGAAGTGCCACACACATCCAAATTCAAGCCTTGGCGTATCCAAACAGCAATCGCATTTGACGATAACGTCCGGTAAATTGCGCACATTTTGAAAAACAAGGCTTGAAAAGAGCCTGTTTCTATGATTGATTATAATAACCACAAAACAAACAATCATAAAAGGAAACAGGCTATGGGAAA
>JAZQYS010000028.1:0-2987 GCA_045633645.1 Victivallaceae bacterium
AAGAAACCGCTGCTGAATTCCGCGCTGCCGGATTCGATGCCAGAGCCTACGCCGCCAACGTCGCAAAATTTGAAGATGCCGAAGCAACCGTTGCCGCCGTCGTCAAAGATTTCGGCAAAGTTGATATTCTGGTCAACAACGCCGGAATCACCAAAGACAACCTCATGCTCCGCATGACTGAGCAGGAATGGGATGCCGTCATTGCCGTCAACCTCAAGGGAACATATAACTTCACCAAAGCGGTCATCCGTCCGATGATGAAGGCCCGTGCCGGAAAAATCGTCAACATCGCCTCCGTTGTCGGCAGAATGGGCAATGTCGGACAGGCAAACTACTCCGCCAGTAAGGCCGGTGTGATTGCCCTTGCCAAGACCACTGCCAAAGAATTTGCCTCCCGCAACATTCAGGCAAACGCCGTTGCGCCGGGATTCATTGAAACTGACATGACTGCCAAACTGCCGCAGGAAGCACGTGATGCCTTCCTGACCGTCATTCCCGCCAAACGCGGCGGCAGCCCCGAAGACGTTGCCAACGTGGTGTATTTCCTCGTCTCTCCGGATTCGGATTACGTCACCGGACAGGTCATCAATGTTGACGGCGGAATGCTGATGTAATAAAAAAATGCTTTTATTGTGCTGATTTTTTTCAAAATAAATTTGACTTTTGTAAAAATTGGTGCGATATTAAAACAGGCGCGTATTATCTTGCGCGGAAAAAGTTGAGAATAAGGATAAAAGTTTTATCCACAAACACATTATAAACGAGGTATGTAAAATGTCCGAAATCGCAGAAAAAGTGAAGAAGATCGTTGTTGAACAGCTTGGTGTTGCTGAAGATCAGGTCACTCCCGAAGCCAAATTCATCGAGGATCTCGGTGCTGACTCTCTGGATCAGGTCGAACTGGTCATGGCTCTGGAAGAAGAATTCGAATCCGATATTCCGGATGAAGATGCCGAAAAGCTGACCACCGTCGGTGCTGCTATCGAATACATTGAAGGCAAAAGCCAGGAATAATCTTTTCAGAAATTTTTGAAAAGAAATATTAAGTCGTTGTCCAGACAGCGGCTTGTGTGCAGCAAAGAAATTCCATTTCTTTGAGAAAAAAAATAAGCGGGTCACTGTAAGGTTCTTATAGTGGCCCGTTTGCCTATGGAGCGATCAGCGGAACATGAAAGAAAGACGGGTAGTTGTAACCGGTTACGGCGCACTTTCATGCGTCGGAAACAATGTTAAAGATTTTTGGGATTCTCTGGTGAACGGGCGTTGCGGACTCGGTCCGATTACCCGTTTTGACGCATCAGAATACCGGACTCAGATTGCCGGAGAAATCAAAAATTTTGATATCACTCAGGTCATGAGTTTCAAAGAAGCCAAGCGCATGGATCTCTTTTGCCAATACGCTGTGGCGGCAGCAGCAGAAGCCATGCAGTCCGCCGGGTTGCCGGCAAATTTGCGTGCTGAAGACAGTCTGGTGGACAGCACGAGAGTCGGCGTGCTGGTTTCAAGCGGAATCGGTGGTATTGACACGCTGTGCAGTCAGATGATTACGCTCCATGAGCGTGGTCCCGCCCGCGTTTCTCCGCTGTTGATTCCTATGATGATCAGTGACATTGCCTCCGGTAATATTTCAATCAACATCGGTGCAGGCGGTCCCAATATGAGTATTCAGACAGCTTGTGCGACCGGCTGTCACTCCATCGGTGAGGCCTTCTGGATGGTCAAACGCGATGATGCAGACATCATGATCTGCGGCGGTTCAGAAGCCAGTGTCACCCCCTTGAGCGTTGCCGGATTCTGCTCCATGAAAGCAATGAGTCAGCGCAACGATGATCCGCTGCACGCCAGTCGTCCCTTTGATCTCAACCGTGACGGATTTGTCATGTCCGAAGGTGCCGGTGTGCTTGTGCTTGAAGAACTGGAACATGCCAAACGCCGCGGTGCCAACATCATTGCAGAAGTCATCGGTTACGGTGCTTCCGGCGACGGTTATCACATCACCAGTCCTGCGCCCGACGGTGACGGCGGTGCCCGCGCCATGTTCACTGCACTCCGTCATGCCGGAATCAAACCTGAAGACATTGATTACATCAACGCCCACGGTACCAGTACGGAACTCAATGACAAATTTGAAACCATGGCGATCAAAAAGGTTTTCGGCGAACACGCTTACAAAATTGCCGTCAGCAGTACCAAAGGAACCACCGGACACGCACTCGGTGCCGCCGGAGGTCTGGAATCCATCGCCTGTATCAAAGCCATTGAAACAGGTATCGTTCCGCCGACGATCAACTACGAGACCCCCGATCCGCTCTGTGATTTGAATATCACGCCCAACACGGCTGTCAAACGCGATATCCGTATTGCGCTGAACACCAACCTGGGCTTCGGAGGTCACAACGGCGTTGTGATCTACAAGCGGTATGAAGACTGAAAATTCTGTCAATAAAAGAAAGGATTTTTAAAATGATGAAAAAGACTTTGTTGTTCTCCGGAGCTGTTATTGCGCTGCTGTCTGCCGGTTGCCGTCCCGAACTTGCCCAGGGAGTCTACGGTACTGAAGAACAGCAGTGGTATAAGATAATCAAAGACAGTTATCCCGGTTACCGTCCGCCCCGCATTGCCTCTCCTGCAACGGTGGACAAAGCCGTCCCCGAAGCATTGGAGCAGCAGCGTTCTGCCGAAAATTCTGCTGTCGTTGAGATCAAGGCTCCTGCAGATGATGCGGCAGCTTCTGCCAAAGTTGATGCGGCAGCTGACAAAACGAACAAAGAAGACAAAAAAGCTGACGCTAAAGACGCTAAGGCTGAGGACAAAAAAGCCGATGTAAAAGACACCAAGGCTGAGGACAAAAAAGCTGACGCTAAAGACGCTAAAGCTGAAGACAAAAAAACTGACGCTAAAGACGCCAAGGCTGAAGACAAAAAAGCCGATGCAAAAGACGCTAAGCCTGAAGACAAAAAAACTGACGCTAAAGACGCCAAGGCTGA
>JAZQYS010000029.1:0-3975 GCA_045633645.1 Victivallaceae bacterium
ACCATTCACGCCAACAGTCCGCGCGATGCGCTTGCCCGTTTGGAAACGCTTGTTTTGATGGCGGGATTTGATTTACCGCTGCGCGCCATCCGTGAACAGGTGGCTTCTGCCATCAATATCATCGTTCAGATCACCCGTGAACGTGACGGCAGCCGCAAAGTGGTCAATATCAGCGAAATCGTCAAGATGGAAGGCGACATTATCACCATGCAGGATCTTTTTGTCTTCCGCCATACCGGATGGGACAGCAACAACCGTATCACCGGTGTTTTTGAACCTACCGGCAGCATTCCGACTTTTATGGAAGATATTCAGCGTGCAAAGCTGGATCTGGATGTTTCTCTGTTTGCAAAAAAGCAGGAGCCGTAAAAAGTGAAATCTGAGCGGTTTCTTTACCGGCATTTCGGAAAGATCCTTTTTATTCTGAATTTTTTTCTTGGTCTGCTGATCTGGTATCAGGGCAGCAGGCTGGGACTTTTTTCTTCTCCCCGTCCCGGCATGGATCAGCACACGATCCTGGGAGCGGCAGTGAATATCGCTGACGGTATTCTGCCCGTTCCCGGAAAGTACCTTTACAGTCCCGCCTACACGCTTTTTCTGGGACTGCTGGCAGCTGTGACAAGTAAATCTTTTGCCGCCATGCGTATTTTGCAGCTGGGCGTTGTTTCTCTGACCCCGTGGATGATTTACCGCACTTCGGTCTTTGCCGGATTCGGGCGCAAGGCGGGAGCCGTTGCCGGACTTCTCTGGCTCTTTTGCGGCAGTGCAATGCTGATATCTCTGGATTTTCTCAGAGCGGCGCCGCTGGCGCTGTGTTTTGTGACTCTGGTTTATTTTCTGCTGAGAAGTTTCCGTACCCGGCGTTTGAAATACGCAGCTCTTGCAGGCATTTTTGCCGGACTCTGCATGCTGGGACGTGAAAACTTTATTCCGGTGATTTGTCTGCCGGTGCTGTTTTATCTTTTTCCGCGGAAAAAAATGCAGGTCGGAAAAACCGCTGTTTATGTGCTGTTTGCCCTGCTGACTTTAACTCCGGTATCGGGATATAATTTCTATCACACGTCGTCCGTTGCCATTCTGCCGGGAAACGGTAAAAATGTCTTTGAATTCATGCAGGGTAAAGGAACACTTTCCAAGCCGGAACAGGCGGCTCTGCTGGTGATCAAAAAAATTCCGCAGACCTGTCGGAGCATGGTCACGCCCTTTGAAAACACCAATTCCCTGTCGGTTTATGCCCACAGGGAGGCCATAACGCTGCTGAGGGTATTGTGTGTTCCCATTACGCTGCTTTTCTCTCTCTGTTTTGCCGCCGCATGGAAAAGAAACCGTGCCGTTTATCTGCTTTTGCTGCTGATTTCCGGATACTTTTGTTCACTGATTTTCTGTGAAATCTATTACCGTTTCAGGATCCCGGCGCTGCCGCTTCTGTGCCTTGCTTCCGGTGCGGGCATCGTGCAGTTGATAACTCTGCTTCAGAAAAAAGAGAAAAAAGTCATCTTGTTTCTTCTGCCGGTTTTGTTTGCCGGAGTTGTCATTGCCAAAACAGTTCCCGAAAAACTTCTGCCCCGGACGGAACGGGAGGCTACCGTCCGTTTTCTGCTTGACCACAACAAGTTTGATCAGGCGGGTGAACTGCTTTTGAAATACCGCCGCTGCGGCGTTGCCTCTCCTGCCGGAGAACGTTTTCTGATCGCCCTTCTGATCAAACACGGCAGACAACAGGAAGCCATCTTCTGGTACAACGAATTTTCAAACGCAAAATAAAATGTGAAAAAAGAGCATTTTCTTGAAAAAAATGCCGTTTTTGTGGACTTTTTTACACTTTTTTGTATAAATCTTTTGAAATTTTTAAAAAATTCCCTTGACAAATGAAATTTCTCCTGCTATACTCTTTAGTGTACGCAAGATGATTTGCGCCCTTGAGCTGATTTCAAAAATCATCACCGGATGGTTGAGAAAAGCGTTTTTTGTGAGAGCAGAAGGAGCTTTCCGGACCTCCGGAAATGGAGTTTGGGATCTCTTTTTGCATCAAAACAAAAAACAAAGGAGGGAATTATGGCCAACGCCGTAAATTGCAGGAATTTTGTCATCGCCGGACATGCCGGAAGCGGAAAAACCACCTTTTGTGAACAGCTTCTCCGCAAGGGAGGCGCCATCGGGCGCATCGGAAGTATTGATGCAAAGAATACCGTCAGCGACTACATGGCTGATGAACAGTCCCGTCAGGCAAGTATCTATGCCACGCCGCTTAACTGCAAATGGAAAGACAATACTTTCTTCTTCGTAGACACCCCCGGATACGGTGAATTTATCGGACAATACATCGCCGCCGTCCGTGCCGCCGATGCCGCAATCGTCCTCGTGGATGCCATTGACGGACCTCAGATCGGAACCGCCCGTGCATGGAAACACGCCAAAGCGCGCAAGATTCCCCGTTTCGGACTTGTCAGCCGCATGGATAAAGACCGCGCCGACTTCAAGGCGGTCATTACGCAGATGAGAAAAAACCACGGTGCCAATGTTGTGATTCCGCTGTTCTGGCCTGTGGGTGCTGAGGCGAATTTTACGGGCGTTGTGAACGTCCTGTTTGATAAAGATATTCCCGCAGATATCGCAGACGACGTGGCAGAGTGCCGCCAGCTTTGGATGGATGCCATCGCTGAAACTGATGAAACGGTCATGGAGCGTTACCTTGAAGGAACCCCGCTTACGGATGAGGAAATCCGTGTGGGACTGCGTAAGAGTGTTATCGCAGGAAACACCATTCCCGTCTTTGCCGCCAGTGCCACCAAAGATATCGGTATGACGGAATTTATGGATACCGTGCTGGAAATCTTCCCCAACGCTCTGGAGTATGTGCCGCTTGCCGGAGGTCCCTCAAGCGTCAGCGATGACGGCGAACCTTTCGGTATCGTGTTCCGCAGTATCAACGATCCCTTCAGCGGACAGCTTGCCTTTATCCGCACCGTTTCCGGAACGTTCAGACCTGACTCTGATGTCTGGAATGTCAGCAAGAATAGCAAGGAACGTCTGGGACAGCTTCTGTTGATCAACGGTAAACAGCAGAGTTCCATTCCGGAGGCGGGTCCCGGAACGATCTTTGCCGTTGCCAAATTGAAGGATACCCATGTCGGCGATACGCTTGCAGGAGGCAGTGAAGTCAAAACTCTGCCCCGCATTGACTTTCCGAAACCGGTCATGTCCTATGCCGTTACCGCCGCAAAAAGCGGCGATGATGAAAAGATTGCTGCCGGATTGCGTAAGATCATTGAATGTGATCCCACGATCAGCCTGACCCGTGATGATGAAACGCACGAAGTTCTGCTTTCGGGTATGGGCGATCAGCACCTTGCCATCACCGCAAACCGTCTCAAAGATCAATATAAGGTTGAAGCAGTTCTGTCAACGCCCAAAGTGCCGTACCGTGAAACCATCACCACGGCGGGTGAGGGACACTACCGCCACAAGAAGCAGACCGGCGGTGCCGGACAGTTTGCCGAAGTTTACCTCAAAATTTCTCCCAATGAGGCGGGATTTGAGTTTGCCAATGAAGTTGTCGGCGGAAACATTCCCAAGAACTTCATTCCGGCGGTGGAAAAGGGTGTCGTCGAAGTAATGACTTCAGGACCGCTTGTCGGCTGTGCCATGGAAAAAATCCGGGTTGCCGTTTACGATGGTAAATATCATCCGGTGGACTCCAATGAAATGGCGTTCAAGATTGCTGGAAGAATGGCGTTCCGTGAGGCGATTGCACAGGCAAAACCGATTCTGCTGGAACCGATTATGAAAGTTGCCATTCATATTCCCGACTCCTATCTCGGCGATATCACGGGTGACTTGAATCACCGCCGCGGCCGTGTGCTGGGTATGGAAATGGAAGAGGGGCTTCAGATCGTTCAGGCAGAAGTTCCCATGGCAGAAATGCATAAGTATGCAACGGAACTGCGCAGTATCACGCAGGGACGCGGCTCCTTT
>JAZQYS010000030.1:0-3206 GCA_045633645.1 Victivallaceae bacterium
CTTTCACCAATCTGCTGGTGATTGATGAACGGGTCTGGAACTTCCTGAAAGCCCATCAGAACATGGCAGATTCTTTTAAAGCAATGAATATCAAGGTGGCTGATACATCTGAATTAGTCCCGATTAATAATAATGAGGATATTTGGAATATTTGCAAAAAGGAAGATATTGAAAAATGTAATATGCTGATTATCCATCAAGGCGTTATTGATAAAGTTCTTCCTGACAGCAAACAAGTAGGTGACTTGATAGAAACTTTGCAGAAAAAGATTCCGTATACAGTCATTACAACCGGACGCGGCCGCCCGGATAACATTCCTGATTCAGCCAAAGTCATACCGTTTTCAATGGTGGAAAGTACGCTTTTTCAGAAATACCCTGAAAAGATGTTGCTTGTCAATGCCGTAATGAACTGTTTGCCATATAAAAAAGATTGATTAGAAAGGCTGAGAAAAGTGTTTTATATCTATATCGCAAAAGAAAATGAATGCAATCTGGATAAGTTTGCAAAACTTTATCGCCTCAATAACAAACCAACATGGGTGCTCAATAAAAAAAATGGTGTGGCACTGGAATATCTTACCGTCACCCGGAATCTTGCCGACGCGATTTCACAAGGTGAGCCGCTTGCAAAAAATTTGCAGGCTTTGTTGGAGAGAATAAAAAAACAACTCGGCTCAATGCGGTCAGACGAGAACGTGACCATCCTTATTCACTTTGGCGGTCAGGGGCGCGATGCCTGTGCCCAGGCAACACAGGTGATGAATGAAGCGGCACAGAGCGACAGTAATTTGCAAAAATATAAATTTATTGCCGTAAGTCAACACAACCGTTTCCCTGAAGAATTTTTTAATTCAGATGGTGTGCTTACTTTTCCAGAAGATAATGTTTTGAACGAAGTTGTTGCCGGTAATACCCCAATGCCTGCATACGACCATTTGCGCGGAATCGTATTACTGTGTCAGGCACTTTTGCAAATGAAGGACGAAGCTAAAAGGAAGCGGTACACAGAAAATATCAGTTGGTGGCAGCAAAACTTATGGGATACCGGTGCGGAACACATTTTTTCTGCAGGGGAAAACAAGATTCTGGAAAACTCTGAATTATTAAAAAATTTTTGCACAGCTATTGCTGAATATTCCGCTGAGTTAAAACTGCCGGACGACATTGGCAAATTGGACGAAATTGTAAAAGAAATAACAAAAAATTTACGTTGAGGGGCATATAATGGGGGTGGAAAATAACAAGAAGTCCCTGTGGCTATACACAACAAATCAACTCCGGAATTTTTTCCAAAAGCTGTTCAGTTGGCTGCGGTGGATTTTCAAACAGCTGTTCAGTTGGCGGCGGTGGATTTTCAACAGACTTCTGCTGTTGGGAAACTGTGTTCTGTTGTTGTTTTTTTTGGCAACACCTTTGTTTTTCGGATTCAACAGCGCAGGAAATCTTGAGTTCAACAATCCGTTCACCGGCAAAGCAAACTCTGCTGCGCCTGTTGGATTCATCAAATATGTAAATATGTTTATGGATATCACAGCTTATACTGCGATTACGGTCTTTCTGGTGTTGATTCTGAAGCATATTTGCAAGGCTGTACGCAGGCAGGAATATATCGCACAGAATGACCAGTTTTTTAAAGCCTTTCTTTGTTCCTCTGATAACGCGGGAAAACACAAAGAAAAATTTATTCAGAAAATGATGCGTACTTATTTTAACGAAGAGAATGACTGATGTTGACATTTCTGATTATTTCCAAGTCAAAAACTGTTTGTAACAGTATCAAATTTTTGCTTGAACAAATGGAGTCCGGCATTTCTGACGAAATGATCAAGACAATAGAACTTTCTCCGGAAACCGATAATTCCGAGCCCAAAAGATTGCTTGAATTTGACAGAACTTACAACAAAATCAATGAAATTATTTCAAGCAGAGATAATGTACACAACCGTTTTATCGGCATTCTGGATTGTCCGGAGGCAAGCGGACCGCAACAGTTGCATGCACTGACCAGAATTACCGGACTGCTGATTCTTGCATTCCCCGAAATCCAATGGATTCCGTTATATAAAAATGCGGATTTTTCATCAGGACAGCAAAGCATGAATTTGGCAAAAGCAATCAGGTTGTGCAAAGGTAATTATTCCCCTCTGTTTGACGGTGACGGCTTGCGCAGTTTATTGCTGCAGCGCATTAAAAATACAGTTAAATATCCGTTAAAACGGGATGTTGCATTTGCTATTGACGAAGAAGCACATTTTGCCTTTATCAATTCCTATACAGCTTACAGGTTCGGATATCACTGTTTTCCCATAACGACCGGACTATGTGCAAATGAATTACTGAAAAGTGACCGTCAAAATATTCCGGGAGCGGTAGCCGGTTCCAAAATTAATTCAGTTGTGGTTTTTGAGGATATCTGTCTGAACTTTCCGGACTGGAATAATACAGAAGCAGAAAATGTTGCTTTCGGCGAAAAGCGGGATAGACAGTTCTGTATGTTGACTGATGCCAACCTCCGAGTCATCTCAACAGCGGCTCATGTAACTGAAAAGGTGGCGACTGTACAGACAACAGACAGAGACATTAAAAAAATTACTGTTGAAGAATATTTTTCAAAGGGAAAAATATTCCGTAATGATAACGTAGAAAACTGTTCTTTCAGAAAGAAATACCATAGATTTGTCAAAACTTCGATAAATTTCTCAGAGCGTTTTCTATTCAATTTTACCGGCGGGCTGTCAGGAATGTGCATTTTGTATTTGGGGGAAATTTGCATATACCTGCTCCTGTTGGGCTGTTTCTTTCTGTTTCAGCAATTTGGGGCTTTTTTCTTTACTTTGTTGTTTATGTTTATCAGATTCCTGATAAAAGATACTCCGATAATCAGTAAATTGTGCTTGCTGGGAAAAAAATGGTTCCCCGCAGTTTGCGAACAGCCGCAGTGGCCATTTATGCCAAGAATGTATATTCATCACCACCCGCTGTGGCGCAGCTGCAGCGATAAACCTCTTCAGGAAACCCGACATTATTGGAATATCGCCCGCAAACCGCTTGCCGGTATTTTCGGATTACGCAACAAGTGCGGTCTTCCCAATGGATATGGTTGTCGGAATGTATACAGTTCAGAACAAGTCCGAGATATCAACCGGAACGCATTAAAAGCAGATATTGATACTGAAAATTTTTCAGGAAATAACGGTCATGCG
>JAZQYS010000031.1:0-5343 GCA_045633645.1 Victivallaceae bacterium
GTTGACTCTTGCTGATTACAGAGTTCTGGTGGAGTTTTCCGACAGCCGGGGAAATTTTCTGGGACGTGCAACTGAGCGAAGCGGCAATAAAAACCAGGAAAATATTTCATTTTTTGAATCCCTTGTCAACAGTCCCGGCACGATGGTTGTCAAGGGTGCGGTTCTGCCCAGAAACAAGTCACCCTGGGCGTGGCATATGCCTTCTACTTTTGACTACATTAAAGATACCGGAAACGATACCGGGAAAAATTGATAATTTCAGTGCAGGGAAAACGGAAATATGGCAAAAGATAACCGATTGCTGACTATCGATGTCGGCACAGACAGCGTGAAAATGGCGGAATTCAGTTTCGCTCTTGACGGTGCGATTACACTTGATAAATTTGCATTTCAGAAATTTGATTTTCAGTCCGAGTCGCTGGAGACTCCCGGTTTTGCCGAAATTTATCATGACATGTTGACAACTTACGGATTTACGGCAAAACAGGTGCGTCTTTCCCTGCCCGCACAGACCTCGTTCATCCGTTTAAGCAAACTTCCTACTGTTATCGGCTCCCAGAAGGCAATCGGCAAAATCGTTGAATTTGAAGCCCGCCAGAGTGTTCCCTATTCCATGGACGAAGTTGAGTGGAACTATCAGTTGATGCGCCATGAATGGGAAGAAGAACGTCTTGAAACCCAGGAAGACGGCAGTCAGCTTGAAATCAAAGAAAATCACGAAGAATTTGAAGCTCTTTTTGTTGCCATTAAAACCGAAAATGTAACCGAATTTACAGATGTCATTGCCGATTCCGGCAAGGATATTCTCTCTGTTAATATTGCTCCCGTTCCGCTTTACAATGCGGCGAAAGCCACGCAGATCAAGGATGATGAGTGTGCGCTGCTGCTGAATATCGGCAATAAGAGTTCCTGCCTGATTATCGGAGATCACAATCGTATTTTCATCCGCAGTATTCCTATTGCCGGACATACTATTACACTCCAGATTGCCAAGGAGTTCGGTATTTCTGTTGAAGAGGCGGAGGGACTTAAAAAACGTTACGGATTTGTCGCCCTCGGCGGTGCTTATGAAGAACCTGAATCTGAACTTGCTTCAACGATTTCAAAAATTGCCCGTAACGTTATGACCCGTCTGCACGGTGAAATCAGCCGTTCCATCAACGTCTGGCGCAGTCAGCACGGGGGACATGCTCCGGCGCGAGTGCTGCTTTCAGGCGGAGCTTCAAGCATGATGTATCTGCCCGATTTCTTCCAGGAAAAACTGCGTGTTCCGGTGGAATACCTCAATACATTCAGTGCGATTAATATCGGTCCCGGCGTTGACCGCAATGCCCTGCAGGCTGTCGCTCCGATGTTCCAGGAACTGATCGGAATGAGTATCCGGAACGTTATCCGCTGTCCGCTTGAAATCGTTCTGCTTCCCCGTTCCATCCGCAAGCAGAAAGAATTGAACCGCAGAAAACCGTATTTTTACGCGGCGGCAGGTACTTTGCTGCTGTGTCTTTCAATCTTTGCCTCCGGAATGAACATGATGTTGAACTTCAATCAGAAGCGTGTGGATCGTGTTAAGCAGGAGGTCAGCAAGACCGAAGCCAAACATCAGGAAATCAGCGGTCTTGTGGGACAGCTCAACGGTGTCAAAGGTTCGTTTGAAGAAACTGTCCAGCTGTTCAAGGAACGCAACGTTTGGGGCGAAGTAATTGCCGAACTTCAAAGTCTTATGCCCGACACCATGTGGCTTTTGAGTTTTGAGGGTGTGGGCGATCCTGCTGAAAATACTGAAAACAATGATCCCAATGCGCCGAAGGCGGCAGCTGTTCAGAAAACTGAACGTCAGCGTTTTGAAGAAACAGTTGCCGTTCAGGAGATTAAACGTCTGCGGATAAAAGGCTGTACTCTTGTTTTCAATGATCAGACATTGCAGGAAAAGGAGTTGATGGATAAAATCGCCAATTCCAAACATTTTGCTTCTGCCGAGATTGTTGAACGTTTTAAACCTGCTGATCTTAATCTGACGGGTTTTGATATGTATCTCACACTGAAAACACCGATCAAAAAATAACGGAGTTGACGAAAAGTGAATCGTTTTGTAAAACAGAATTTGTTGCTGATTACAGTGATGAGCATCGCCTCTGTAATCATCCTGGCGTTGTTGGTATATTCAGCAATCGTTTATTTTCAGATGAGTCAGTGTATTTCTGAAACGGACAGTTTGCGGCAGAAGATTGCCACACTTATCCGGCATACGCCCGCGCCTGTTGATGACAACAAGCCGCTGATCAGTCAGGATATTGCGCTTTATACCAAACTCAACGGTGAACTTTCAAAGACGATAGGTCGTCCCTATCAACCGGCTGCAGATCGTTTTATTGAGATTCTGATGAATGTCAAGAAAGGCGCAAGCATTGAAGAAGCGCGTAAAAACTTTGTGGAAGAGTACAACAATACTGTCGGTAAAGACGAGAATCCCGCCCGTCAGGGGATGGCGCTTGACGAATTGCGCCGCAAATACCGGAATACCTGGGATAAGGCATTGCAGGAATTTGTAAAACTTGTAACGCCGTTGACACAGGAACCGGATTTGGAACATGATGGAGAAGCATTTGCTTTTTATACCATCGGAATTCCCCGTAAAATGCAGAACAATCCTGAAAAACTTTTAGCGTACGCCCGCAAGTATCAGGATAAAATCCACCAGCTTCTGGGACAGAAGATGCGTCCTGAAGCGGATGCTCTCGGATTTACATTCATTGAAAACCCGACGGCCACCTACAAGTCTGAAGATCCGGACAGCGGCGGCAAGGGCGGTCCTTTCCGCAAAGAAGATATTCCGATTATTTTCCGGCACTGGGATATCATCGGCGATATCTGCAAAAAAATCAGTGTCGTGGATATCAAGTCTCTCAACTTCTTCAATATCCGCGGAATCAACAGGGAAAACGGAGCTTACGACGCTACGTTTACCGGACGCGGTAATTACATGGTTGCCCACTATTCTTTTGAAGTAACGGCATCTCTTGAGAATTTGCGTAAACTTGCGAACAGTTTCTGCTACGATCCGGCAACACGGCGTTTTTACATTGTCAGAAGTGTGTTTGTGTACGCCTCGGATATTGAGGTTGCTTCTGCAAAGCAGTTGTTGAATCCGGTTGCAGCCCAGCAGGAGACTGAGAAGAAGGAAGTGACACCTCTGGTTCGCCGGGGCAGACGCCGCGGTTCTGTTGTTGAGGAAACTGCCACAGAAACTCAGGATAAAGAAAAAGAACTTCGTGCCAAATGGCAGGAAGAATTTGAAAAACGTGAAAAGAGTCTGCCGTTTTATCAGCGAAGCGGCTACGGAGATGTCAAGTTGGGCGGCACGAGTGAGTACCGGGCTGTTTTTGACATTGAATATATTGAACTGGCCGGTATGAACTGATTTTTTTTCTGGAGGAACGCACCGTGGATTTCATCAATAAACATTACGAAAAACTGATTCTGCTGGGAATGCTGCTGTTCTTCATCTTTGCGATGGTGAACGTTTGGAGTATTGCTTCTCAGACCAAAGATGTCAAAGATTCCGATCTCCGTATTCCGACCCGGCAGGCGGACTATAAACCTCAGGATCCCAAAGATAAAAGTCTTCAGGCTGACAACATCCGGAATGAAGGCGTTTTTTCCTGGGTGAAGGCTGAAGCCCGGAATAAAAAAGCTGCCAGTCTTTTTTACAGTGATTTGACCGAGTTCCCCGGTCTTGCCGTCTGTTTTGTCGGCAAAGATGATGAAGGCAAAGAAAGCGGCTGCGGAGCTTTAGTTCCCCGGGTGTACTTCAATGATAAACCCTGTCCCGGTTGCGGACGTATTTTGAAGGTTCCCCCAAAACGTCCGAAGATCCGCCGGAATGTTATTACTGCAGATGACTCTGACGGTGATGGAATGCCCAACTCCTATGAAGAGACAAACCGTCTTGACAAAAACAATCCTTACGATGCACTTTATGATGCGGATGGCGATGGTTTTGCCAACATTTTTGAAATGGAAAAAAATACCAATCCGACAATTGCCCGCAATCATCCGCCGTTGTGGTATCGTTTGCGTTTGGTTGCTGTCCGCCGTGTTGTGCTGCCGGTAAGTTTCCGTGCGCTCAATACCAACCGGCAGGAAAACCATAAACGTTGGGATCTTCAGATCAACTATAAGATTTTCAGTCGCGGCAGAGTGACTGAAAGAACGGATCTCAAGCGTGTCAATGAAACGATCCAAATTGAAAAACGCCGTTACCGTATCAAGAGAGTTGAGCGCATTATCAGCGACTCTTCCGGCAGCGGTAAAAAGAAAGAAGAGCTCGTAGCCGGCGGAGTGGCTAAGGCTGCTGAGGATAAGGCGCAGGATCTTTCCAAGATTTATCTTGAAGAAGAGTTGACTGCCGCCCAGAAGAAGAACGGTGAAACGCCGGATAAACTTGAAATGCAGATCGGCAAGCCGGTGTATTCTTCTGACCGCCGTCCGATTTTTGAAGATGTCGGTATGCCCGAAGGCAAACGTACTGAGATGGTTGTCCGCATCGGCGAACGTTTCCGCATGGGAAATTCCCGTACCGGATATTCTGATTACATCTTGCGTTCTTTTGATGAAAAGAAGATGGTTGCCAATTTGGAACGGGCCCGGGTTTCCGGTAAGCAGGATCCCGCGAAAGATGAATTGGGCAAGGTTATGCTTGTTACCCGTGAAAGTGAAATTCCTGAAGACAGCCGGGTGATTGAGATTATCGGCGGAACGGGAGATATGGCACCGACTGACAATAATATGGTCAGACAGACGGTTCCGGGACGCAGAAGATAAAGGATTTTTCAAATATATCGCGGTTTTTTTCACCGTATGACTTGATATATTCTAAAAGTGTATGTAAATTAAAAAGGTATAATTAAGTATATATTGAACAAGGGGGAAGGTGGTGTTTCCTATGCGGATTAAGAAATTTCCGGGTTGTATTGCCGGTATCTTGCCGTTGTTGCTGGTTGTTCAGGCTGCTGACGCCGGTGAGCAGAAGGAGTCTGTGCGTAATATAAAGGCAGTACGCGCTTACAGCGAACCGGTGCAGGTTGTCCGGCACCGGGAAAGAATAAAGAAAATTTACTCAGCGCAGGATGCGAAGCTTGCAAAGGCGGATACGCTCTGCGGACAGAACAAATTCAAAGAGGCTGTTGCGCTCTGTGAAGATGTGCTGGCTGAGCTGGAATTGGAGTTGGCATCCGTCAGAAGTCATGTGGCTTCTGTGCGTGTTGATATGGTGAAAAAGAAAATCGCCGGTATCAAAGATCAGTGGAGCCGTGATCTTCTCCGCAAAGCCCGTCTGGCGGCGGC
>JAZQYS010000032.1:0-2875 GCA_045633645.1 Victivallaceae bacterium
ATTATTATGAATTAGTGGATGGCAAACTTGTTTTGAAACTGGATATTGATGTGGAATATCGCAAGCCCGTCCGCCAGGAAGTTGTGAGCATAAAAATCAAGGTAAAAAATGAATCAGGATTTACAAAGTAATTTGCTTGCAGAGTTCCCGCTGCTTTATAAACATTTCAAAGCTAATCCTAAAATGCAGATTGATTGTCCGGATGATCTTTTTGAGTTTATTTTTGAACTTTCAAGCAAGATCGAGGATTTCAACCGGAGATTCCCCAAGCGGCGGGTTCGGGCAATGAAAGTTGCTATGGAATATGGCGAATTAGTGTTTGGAGTACACCGGCAAGTTTTTACGGTAAACAAATTGATTGCGGCAACCGCTTCGCAAATCAGGAGTTACCGCCGCAATCTGAAACAAGCCTTGCTGGAACGGGCGAAGGACATTGGCACAACCGCGCTCTTCAGCTCAAGTTTGCTCCCGGATTGGAAACGCCTGATGCCCGATGACACTGACACTTTGCTGAAAATTCTTGGCTTTGCCGAAAAGCGTGCCGTCGTTCCGCAGGATTACGCCGATCTGGCAAACTGGTATAAAAAGTACTTGAATATTGATAAATCAAAGGAGGATGATAATGCGATTCTCTGAATATTTTGTACAAGAGAAGGTGGAAAATGTTTAAATTTTTACGGCTTTATTACAACTACTTTCTGGTCAAGTGGAAGATCCGCAAGGTGCTTCCGGCATATTTCATCAATAAGGTAATTGTCGAGGATTGCGGCGAAGAACTTGTGCAATATCAGGGTGTCCGGGTTCGTAAACGCGTTGCCGCTCTGTTGGAAAATGCGCAAAGGGCTTTGCCGCCGCATTTTGAAATAAAGGTTACAAGCGGTTTCCGGTCCGAAGCAGAACAGTTAGCGTTGCGGGAAAAGTTCGGCAATAAACAGCAGGTCGCAGCCGATAGCGGACACTCTTCCGGCGGTGCGGTGGATGTAATGCTTTTTTATTGCGGTAAAGAAATTGATTGTGGAAGCAAATATTTAACTTTTACGCCGCAAACTCCCACTTGGAGCAACACGTTGAGCCGCAGTCAGCAGCGTAACCGTTTTATTCTTTACAAAGCCATGACCCAAGCGGGCTTTGTCAATTATCTGCTGGAATGGTGGCACTTTTGTTATGGCGACAAGATGTACGCCGCTTATAAATTTGAGAAAAAAGCATTTTACGGGAAGGCTGAAATTCCATGGCAACCGGATTTGTTCAAGACCGAATGATTTATACCGAAATCATCGCAAAAATCGTTCCGCAAGCTCAAAAGCGGTTGTGGATTGCCACTGCTGACATCAAAGATATGTATGTAGAGTATAACGGCTCAATGGTTCCGTTTCTGAAAATCCTTGCTGAATTGATCGGGAAAGGTGTGGAGATCCGCCTCATCCACGCTAAAGAACCGGGTCAGCCGTTCCGGGAAGACTTTGACCGTTATCCCAGATTGCACAAGTATCTGGAACGGGTACTTTGCCCCAGAGTACACTTCAAGTGCATCATTGTTGACGGAAAACTTGCCTACTTCGGCAGTGCCAATCTGACCGGAGCGGGCATGGGAGCAAAAAGCGAAAACCGCCGCAACTTTGAAAACGGCATCCTGACCGATGAGCCCAGTTTGATCGAGCCATTATCAGAGCAATTCGATTCCGTTTGGCGCGGAGCAAACTGTCCAAAATGCGGCAGAAGACAATACTGCCCCGATTGCCCGGCAGGATAAAATTTAAGATTATTTATAATATAGATAAGGGAAAGTTAAAATGTACTGAACGGCGACTTGCTGTTCAGGTGTTTGCTGTGAGACGCACATTGACTGTCGTGTCAGAAAGGTGAAATTTTTTACGGAGGTCTTGACTTTTTGAAAAATTTGATTTATATTACTTTTATGCATCAGGAGCGGTATGAAATTATACCCGCCAACCGGGGTCGGAACCCACGGTGGTACGCTGCAGAGAGCGGTTTTCTCTGCGGCGATGCGGATTGTCTTCGGGCAGTCAAAAAAATCCGTGACATGAATTATGTCAATGCCTCTTGATGCGTCTTTAAAGAAAAGGAAGACGCAAGATGTTAGTTCTCTCCAACCACGCCGCCGATTACCGTAACTGGGCTTATTGCTGTGTCGCAATCCGCAAACTTACGGAAAAACTTGATTCCTATGCTGCCGGAAAAGTTACCGATGTCAGCGAATATTACAGAATCAAGTCCTCAGGACGCCAGGCCTACAACGATTATTGCAGCAGAAAATGTCAGGGAATTTCCCGCAGACTTGCGCGTTGTATTTGTCTGCAAGAAAAACTTGCTGCCGGGCTTGATTCTCCTGAAAAACATCTTCTGCAAATTAAAGATATGCTGAACTTGATCGGGAATGTCATTGAAGTTACGCCGCGGCACAGCAGAAACAGGGAATTTCTTGCGCTGAATGAGTGTTCAACCGATGGTTCGCAAGTCAATGGATTGGATGCATTGGAGCTTTTAGCTTACGGTTACGGAAAATCTGTCTGAAAATGCGCAAAATTTTTTCATTTGGACAAAAAGTCGAGATTTGAAAAAAAATTGATAAGGTGCTATATTATGCAAATGTCTGATTCCGGATTGATTTTTATCCCGGGGGAAGACTGGGTGTCTTTGATTTTAAGAAAGGAAAAATATGAAAAATTTATTGTTTGTTGTGATGTTTCTTGTTTTGGCTGTGACTGTTCAGGCTGCGTATCAGTACAAAACCAAAGGTAATCAGGGATGGTTGACTTTTGATTCTGATACGACGGTTGCGTTTGACCTTGGCCGCAGCGGAAAAGACAAAGATCACGAAAACTTTATTGACCGCGGCGAAGGCGTCACCGAT
>JAZQYS010000033.1:0-12680 GCA_045633645.1 Victivallaceae bacterium
TCCGCGGCACATATCAGTATGAATCTTACCGGCAGCTTCAGGAGCTTTGGCGCCGTTGATGACAGTCCAGGCACGGGACTCCATCGGTCCGGCGGTGAAGAACGTAATGTAATTGAGCAAGCGGTAGCCCGTCTGGATAACACGGTCAAGTCCGGAACTCTTGATTCCCAGATCTTCCATAAAGGATTTGGCTTCTTCAGGTTCAAGGCGGCTCAATTCGTCTTCAAGTTTGGCACAGACGGGAATAACCTCCATACCGCGCTCGGCGGCAAAGGCTTTCAACTTCTGATATTTGGGATCATCTTCAATGCAGTCCAGCTGATCTTCGCCGATGTTGGCACAGACAAAAGAGGGTTTGAGCGTCAGCATTTCAAGGGAGCTGACCACCTTGACAACTTTTTCATTCTCTTTATCGTAAGTGGGCACTTTACCGTCGGCAAGCTGTTTGCAGATATCCAGAATGGTTTCATATTCAAACTTGGCGTCGGCATCGTTGGTGCGGGCAAGTTTGTAAGCCTTGTCGCGGCGTTTTTCCATCATTTCAAGGTCGGAAAGCAAAAGTTCGGTCTCAATGGTTTCAAGGTCGCTCACGGGATCGAAATCACCGTCAACGTGAACCACATCTCCGTCGCTGAAAACACGGACAACGTGAGCAACGGCATCCACGGCACGGATATGTCCGAGAAACTGGTTACCCAATCCCTGTCCCTGACTGGCTCCGCGGACAAGTCCGGCAATATCAATGAATTTCAGACTTGAAGGAACGATACGTCCGGATTTTTCCATTTTTGCAAGCACTTCCAGACGGTCATCCGGCACGGGAACGATTCCGGTATTGGGTTCAATCGTACAGAAAGGGAAGTTCGCCGCTTCGGCACCGCCACGGCACAATGCGTTGAAAAGTGTAGATTTGCCAACATTGGGCAATCCGACAAAGCCACAGGAAAAACTCATTTTTTATACTCTCTTGAATAGTGAAACTCTATTTAATAAAAACACGGCAGGAATTTACTCCTGCCGATGTATAGATATTCAGAAAACCGTCAAAATCAATTCTGGTCAACAACGATGGATTCGTTGCTGTAAACAAAGTTCTGCCAGTCATGATCAACGTCAATCACCCACGCAGGAGTCAGGATCGGACCGTAACCGCTGCCGTATCCATCGGGATCATCCGGGCAGTTGGGCAGGGGAACGGGGAAAGTAACAATATCAACAACACCGACACCGATACGGGCGAAGATACAGCAGACACCTTTCAAAGTACCATAAAAAAGTCCGGCGACACCGCCCTGTTCGTTGTTGACTTCATTCCAGGCAATCGGCAGTTCAAGAGGACTCAAAGCAACGTTGGCAATTCCGCGGGCAAGTTTCATCATGGGCGGCAGAACAATGCTGACACGGTCAGCAGGTTTCTTGCCCTCAGCGGCTGAAAGTTGAGGAACAGCACAAAATGCAAAAAGAACCAACAGCAAAAGAACAAAAGATTTTCCGAACTTCATTGTTAAATATCCTTAATTATTTTTCAGGAGCATTTTCACACCCCCGTTTTTCAGGCAAAAGCCATTGTTTTACAATAATACACGGAAGAATATACTTACATTCGGGCAAAATTGCAAGGATAAATATCTTTTTTTTTCACATTTATTTAAAAAAAAGTCCGTTTCATCCTTAAAAACCGTCTTTTTTCCCCGTCCCGGCCGGTTTCCGTGATGTGTGTACAGTTGAATTAGTAACTGTGACGGAGTATATTATAAAGGAAAAATTCCGTTTAATCAAAAACAAAAAAAGTTAAAGGTGCATATCATGGCTCTTTGGGGCGGCAGATTCAGTTCGGACACCCGCGATGAGGTGGCGCGTTATTCAGAATCAATCTCTTTTGACAAACGACTTTACAAACATGACATCGACGGCAGCAGAGCGCACGTCAAAATGCTGGCTTCCGCCGGAATCATTCCGCAGGAAACCGCTGAGGCTATCCGCAGCGAACTCCTGAAAATCCGTGACAGGATTGACGCCGGAGATTTCACTTATGACATCTCCCTTGAAGATATCCACATGCACATTGAAAGTGCCTTGATCGGTATTCTCGGAGCAGAAGGTGCCAGAGTCCACTCCGGACGCAGCCGCAACGATCAGGTCGCCCTTGACCTGCGTCTGTACCTGCGTGATGAAATTGATCTGCTTATTGAAGGTCTCCGCCGTTTCCAGAAGGCACTTGTCGCAATGGCGGCGGCAAATCCCCGCGTTATCATGCCGGGATTCACCCATCTTCAACACGCTCAAGTGGTGCTGTTTGCCCATCATCTGCTTGCTTACGTTGAAATGTTCGACCGTGACGCCGAGCGTCTTGCCGACTGCCGCAAACGTGTCAATGTCATGCCGCTGGGTTCCGGTGCGCTTGCCGGTTCAACCCTGCCGCTTGACCGTGAACTTGTCTGCAAAGAACTCAACTTTGAACGTGTCACCCGCAACAGTATGGACGGTGTCGCCGACAGAGATTTCGCCATTGAACTGGTGTCCGCCCTCGCCGTCTTTGCAATGCACACCTCCCGTCTCTCCGAGGACCTCATTCTGTGGTGCAGTCAGGAATTTGACTTTGTGGAATTGGATGATGCCTTCTGCACCGGTTCCAGTTTAATGCCCCAGAAAAAGAATCCGGACGTCTGCGAACTCACCCGCGGAAAAACCGCCCGTGTTTACGGTGCATTGAGTGCATTGCTCACCCTCTGCAAGGGACTGCCCTTAACCTACAACCGCGATTTGCAGGAAGATAAGATTGCTATTTTCGATGCCGTGGATACCGCTGAACAGATCCTCGCGGTTTATCCGCCGATGATTGAAACGATGAAGCTCAAAGAAGAAAACATGCGTAAAGCGGCGACAGATCCTGCGCTGATGGCAACGGATATCGCTGAAAAACTGGTGGAACTGGGTGTACCTTTCCGCACAGCCCACCACCGTGTCGGTTCATTCGTCAAATGGTGCAAAGAGAATAACCGTCTGCTCAATGAGACAACTCTTGAAGAAATGCAGATCAGCATTCCCGAAGCAACGGAAGAATTTCTCACGCTCTTTGATCCTGACAACAGCGTAGCCAAACGCAAACTCATCGGCGGAACCGGATTTGAACCCGTCGCAGATCAAATCGCCTACTGGCAGGAAAGACTCAAATAATTTTTCCAACTCATCTGTAAAAACCGCCTGACGTTCAAGCTGGAATGTCAGGCGGTTTTTATTTGGTATGCTGAAGTCAGAAAAAATATTTCCAATTGCCTCTTGACAAGCATGTAGGATAGTTGATAAATTAGTATCAGTATCGTATTTCAAGACAACTGCAACAGCAGAAAAAAACAGAAAATCCGGTTAAACAAAATATGTTTCAAACCTGAAGGAAATATTTTAATATGTTTAAAGCCGTTTATCACAAATTGAGCAGAGAATTGGAAACATATTTTTCCAACGGAAACTTCAGCGGACGTCTGCCCGGTGTACTGCCATTGTGCCGGCACTTCAAAACATCCAAAAACACGATGAGCAAAGCATTGCATATTCTGCAAAAAAGAGGGATCATCCGCATAGAAGGGACACGCGGAATGTTTTTCAACGGCGGTTCTCATTATCAGGTCAGATACAAAGTCATCGGTATATGCGGACTTGTTTTACAGGAAAAACTCATTCAACTGCTCAATGAAAAATTCAGACATACCGGTTTTACCCTGGTGGGACTGGACATACCGTATTCAATCAACACGAAGCTGCTCAATAACTGGTTTCTTCAAATGCCTATTGACGGCATCATCCTGCTGAACAGTGCTTCAACGCCGGAACTGCTTGACTTTTTTTACGAAAATAATATTCCTGTGATCGGCAGCACGCTGCCCGGCTACGAACATATACGCGGTTATGAACCGGACCATTACCAGACATATTCCAGAATACTGAAAATTTTGAAACAAAAGGGACACAAACGAATTGCTCTGGCAAGATTCAAAACGCAAAAAAATTTTGAATTTTATTTTGAACTCATCATAAAAGCATTCAAAGATGTTCTACAGGATGATTTTGACGAATCCCTGATCTATGCTCCCGAAGAATATGAAAAATATCTTGCTCACTGTCCCAAAGATGATTCTTTCAGCAGATTCGGACAGGAATCCTGCAGATATTTCCTCTCTCTTCCGGAGCCGCCGACTGCAATCATTGCGGAACAGCCGATTCTTTTCCACATAAAAGCAACTGCAGAAAAAGAATTTCAATTTAAACTCCCGGAGGATCTTTCTTTATTTTCAATACAATATTACTTTCAAAGAGATCCTTTTTACGCGACCGCACTTGTCAGAGATGATGTTGCCGCAGCAAGTGCTGTCAGTACAATGATCGATATGCTCAACGGTAAAGACGTTGTTCCGCAACATGTCTTTGTTCCGATGACATTCAAAGATGGACAAAGTATCGCTGAATACAGGCAAAAATAAGATCATATTAACCTGCCGGAGCTGTTCCGGCAACAGAAAGGAGTGCGTCATGCAAAAAACTCAAACAATCATTGGAAACATTACAACGCAACAATCAACAAAAAAAATGTTCACGCTGATTGAACTGCTGGTTGTCATCGCAATCATCGCAATATTGGCTGCGATGCTTATGCCGGCACTGCAGCAGGCGAGAGAGCGTGCAAAGACCGGCAGCTGTCTCAATAATCTGAAACAGTGCGGATTGACTTTGCAGCAGTACTGCAACGACAACAATGACTATTACCCGGGTGCAAGAGCTGCACAGCTTATCGGCAGCAGCAGTCACGACTCCTGGGGAAGATTGCTTTACAAAACAGGTTATGCCAAAGGCGAATACAAACTTGTCGGAGATGTAGATAACTGGATCGACAAAACTTTTTCCTGTCCGGGCATGAAACCGGCAGGATCAAAAATATTATTCAATGGCAACCTGGTCGCCTGCAACTTCACCTACGGTATGGCAACGACCTATCTTGACAAATATGACGGCAATAAATTCATCTATCCTCCGGCCGCATTCAAAGCGACCAAAACCCCTTATTCCCGTCCTTCAAGTTATGCCTATCTGCTTGACAGCATATCTAAAAACGGTCTGGAAAGAACCTATCTTTATCAGGCACATGACGGCGGAAGTCCCGTACCGGGACTGGTCCATAACCAGGCATGCAATGTCATGACTCTTGACGGTTCTGCCAAGACCAGAACGGCGGGAGCCCTTTTATCTGATTGTAATGTATTCAGTTATACCTACGGTTTTTAAAATGTTGAAAAAAAATCTTTTACTCCTGTTTCTGCTTGCCGTATCGCCCTGGTGCGGCATGGCGGGAAACCTGCTCGAGAACGGTGATTTCAGTCAAAAAATCACACATTGGAAATTTTGGGACTACACCAGGCTTGCCATTGAGGAAAATTCTTCCCCCTCCGGAAAGAATGTTCTGAAAGTCTGGACCGAAAAAGAACATTACGGCAGCAACAAGTCCGTTACTGCTCAAAAACTCAAACCGGATACTTTTTACCGTGTTACTGGCTGGATGAAAACGGTTGGGCAGGCACGCTTTTATCTGCATGTCAACACCGGAAAAAATCAAAAAAACTCCCGGGTCATTTATCAGACAACCCCGTGGACTTTGATCGATATCGTTATCAAAAGCGGTGCGGCTGCCAAGTCCGGTCAAGGTGCTGAAAACGGCATGAACATCGCCACCAGAATAATCGGCGCCGGAACCGCTTACTTTGCAGATCTTGAAGTTAAAGAAATTTCTTTGAAAAGCAAAAATGAAAACCTTTTTATCAACAGTGATTTCCGTCAGAAAACCGTCTATTGCGATCTGCCCGACGGCTGGATTCCGGGCATAAATACAGGAACGGCACAACCGGAAAATCACACGTTTAAGGTACAGGACGGTATTGTTCCTCCGGTCAAAGGCGCACAAGTTGTACTTGCAAAAAATGTTTCCGTCATCGGACAAACTTTTAAACCGGCGGTTCCGGGAAATGTCTATACACTCTCTTTTTATGCCAAAAATGCTGTCAAAGGCAAAAATACAAGACTCAGAATCACCTTTGCTTCAAAAAGAAACAGCGTTACTCTGACGGATAACTGGAAACGTTATTCATTTACGGGAACTGTCAATCGAAAAGAATTTTTGCATTATATGCGTTCTCCTGATTACAACAGTCAATTCTATTTCTCTGCGCCCGTTCTCAACATCGGAAATACGCCGATTCCGTGGAAGGTTCCTGAAAAACGTAATATCAATACGATTGCTCATTCCAATGAAAATATCGGTGTTGCCGTAAGTACGCCGATTACCGGTATTCCGAATGCAAAAGATTGGGCAAAAGCCCCTGCCTACCCGATCAATCAGGTTTCTGCCGGCAATCCCGGAGCGGTTCTGCCGTCAAGCGCAAAAATTTTTCATAATGATAAATTGCTCTTTGTCTGCTTTGAAGGCAAAAAAGCTGTTTCCGGTAAACCCGACAGTTTTGAATTATTCCTCTGCAATTCAGTCAATGACGGAACTTACTTTCACCACACGGTGGAAAGCAGCAGTAAAACCTTTTCAGCCCGCAATACTATCAGAGAAGATCTCAATATCTCCAGTAAAATCTCGTCAAACAAAGATAACTGGAGTGCCCTGGTGAGCGTTCCGCTGCATCTTTTGAACAGTGGACGGATCAAACGGATCAATTTTTCCAGAACCTATACTCATCCCAAGTATGGACAAACAGCACTTGACTGGGCTCAGCCTTTCAGCCGTCATGTCCCGATCAAATTCGGGCTGCTCCGCGGATTACCTCAAGGAAGGAAAAATTTTTTCGGAATCAGCCGTTTTTACAGTTCACAAGACAAAAAAAAGCTGTTTTGCACATTCAGCTTGCTGCCTGAAAAAGAGTGTTCCGTTGAAGTTGCTCTTGCGACCAACAACATAAAACACTGGAGCAGAAAGTTTGCTTTGAACAGCAGAGAACTTGTTATTGATCTGCCGGAAAATCTTGATTCTTTTGCACGCTCAGAAACAGAAATATCTCTGGAAATCAAAAATAAAAACGGTAAAACCGCATACCGTTTTTCAAGAATCCTCCATCTGCTTTTTTCCTCTTTTGCAAAATTTGACGGTGACATGGAAGTTTATCCAAAATACAATATTTTTACAGAAAAAGACAAAAATATTGAGTTGATCGTCAATATGGATAAAAGCCGCTATGATTATCTGCAAATAAAGCTGCTGAATCATACAGGCAAAGAGGTAAATTCTTTCCGGACAACAAAGAATGTACAGATTCCGCTGAAAAAATTACCGGAAGGCGAATACAAAATCTCCGTTGATGCCGTAAAAAACGGCAAAACTATATCCTCCCGCTGTCATGAAAGTTTCCGTATTCTTCCGTGGCGCGCAGAAATGGTCCGTCTCAACCGCGTGAAAAGATGTCTGACGACTGAAAATGGTGCTGTTATTCCTCTGATGTACCACCCCGGCGGTTCTCCGGAGTTTGCCCTTGATCCCGGTTTTGTTATGAACAGAAGTGATATGCTTTCCGGTGCCCGTGATGCCGGTTTCAACGGTATCAAACGCGCGATCACACCGCCGTTTGATCCGGGAAAGCTGAAGCGCTGGCTCAATCAGGCGGAAAAACTCGGACTCGTCTATTTCTTTGACCCGTCTTCGCTGTTTCCCCGTTCTTATTACACGGCAGGACAAACCCGTGAAGAGGGCTTAAAAAATGAAAAAATGACCTTGGAATGGTTGAGAAAAATACAGAATATCTGCAGCGGACACAAGAGCATACTCTCTTATCTGGTTTACCACGAACCGAATTATTTCCGCGGCAGTGAAGGTATCGTGGATCAGAACCGTATGGCAGATTTGCTCCCGGTACTGCGCGCAGGAGACCTGTGGCGTCCGGTTTCCGGTATCTGGACACCCAAACACGTTGACGACAACGGAGAACCCTTTGGCAGTATTGATGCCGTTGATTACTTCTTTGTTGACGTTTACACCCGGAATCTGCGTATTCATTGTGATGAACTCTTCCGTCTGGGATATGCGTCAAAAATCACCCGGCGTCCGATCGGTCAGATTTTCAATGTATCCAATCTGGGTTCCATGATACAATCCTGTCCGACACCGGCAGAATACCGTGCGCAGGTCTGTACGGCTCTGATTGCCGGATACCGGGTATTCTACCTCTTTCTCGGCGTGCCTCCGGCAAAGGAAACCTGGCAGGAAATAAAACTCTGCAATTTCAAATTGCGCGAAATCACCGGATTCATCTGCCATGACAACTGCATTGAAAAAGCCTCTGAAAACGATAGAGACATCTGTTTTGCCGTCTATCGTCTGGACAACAAAGTCATGCTGATATATTCCAGCAAACTCAATGATAAAAATACATCCGCAAATATTGAAATTGAAAAAATTTCAGGCTTGAAACTTTCGGGCGGCAAATCGCTTTTCAACGGTAAAAAAGTGATTTTGCAGAACGGTTGTTTCAAAAAGGAACTTGCTCCGGCCGAAAGTGACATCCTGATCTTTGAATAATAAAAAACAGAAAGGTATAAAAATGAAGTACAAAGTTGCAGTTGCAGGCTTGCGCATGGGAGATGCCTGGGCGCGTTCAGCAGTGGAAAATCCCGATACAGAACTTGTCGCATGTTACGATAAATATTTTGACGAAAATCCCCGCATTGATCAGAAATACTATCGCGGACTGGATACAAAAATCGTCAACAGCATGGAAGAACTCTGTGCAACGGATGCCGATATCGTCATTGTCGCCACGCCGGATCACGTTCATGTAGAACAATGTGTCATGGCACTTGAAGCGGGCAAACATGTCATCTGCGAAAAGCCGTTGGCTCCGACCGTTGCAGACTGCCGGATAATCATTGATGCCGTCAACAGAAGCGGAAAATTTTTCATGACGGGACAGGTCTGCCGTTACGCTCCCGGTTTCCGTGCTGCAAAAAAACTTTATGAATCAGGACGAATCGGGGATCTGGTCTATATCGAAAGTGAATACGCCCACGACTACGACAAAGCCAGGGGGTTCAAGAACTGGAGAATGGATCCGGAAATCAAACGTGAAGGCTTCCTCGGCGGCGGCTGCCATGCGCTTGATCTTGTCCGTTGGATTGCCGGAAATCCGATTGAAGTGTTTTCTTACATGAATCACAAAATCCTCACCGACTGGCCGACTTGTGATACCGGTGTCGCCGTGGCAAAATTTCCCAATGACGTAATTGGCAGAATTTTTGTTTCAACGGGAATCAAACGTCCTTACACAATGCGGACTGTTCTTTACGGAACACGCGGTACGATCATCTGCGATAACACCAGCCCCTCTATCCAAATTGCGGAAAAAGATCTGGAAGATGCAACAGGTAAACTGGATTTCAATACAATTCCAGTAAACATTGCCAGTCACAATGTCGCTTCGGAACTGAAAGACTTTGTTGAAGCTCTCAAAGAAAACCGTCAATGTCCGACGGATGTCTGGCAGGGAACCAGAACGGTGGCTTTTGCAGAAGCAGCTCTGCGTTCCGCAAAATCCGGAAAACTGGAAAAAGTGGATATTTTGTAAAACCTGAATCAGAAACGGTACTTTTATCTGTATGACTGAACCTCTTTTTCTTTCTCTAGATGGAGAATGGGATTTTTTCTACTCTCCGCAACTTTTTACTCCGGCAGAATCTCCTCTGCCGGAGAAAACCCTTTTTACCGGAAAGATGATCACACCGGGATATTGGGACGATCATTATGAGCTTTTTGACGAAGAAGATTTCTTCGGTCTTACAGCACGTTTTAATCCGGATTACCGTAAAGTCCACTTTCCGATGGGACGTTCACTTACACCGCATGCGTCAAGCAGTTTTTTGATTGGAACAGGATTTTACCGCAAAACATTTATTGCAGAAAAGGATTTCAAGTGTGCGGTATTGACAGTCGGTCCAGCCATGTGGGGGTGCAATCTCTACTGCAACGGTCATTTTGCCGGAGCAACAGCAAATTACTCAACGGCAAGCCGCTTTGAAATAGAGAATTTTATCATCCCCGGAAAAGAAAATGAACTGATACTCATTGTCGGCAATCTGCATGACGACGGCGGCGCCTATCACCGTTTGGATAAATCACACGACGGCATTGCTTTCGGCGCACGTCCCGGACAGCACAGAGGTCTTGCCGCCCAGGGCTACCAGTCCGAACGCGGCGGCATCGGCGGAGGTGTCAGTATCAAATATACCTCCGGCACAGAACTTGCGGATTATTTTATCTCTTTTGCCGGAAAATATCCTCTCTGGCACATTGAAACCCGGGGCGGCAAAGCTGTTCTTGAGTGGAATATGTCATATAACGGCACCGTTATTGACTCAGGAAATCTTGAAATTGAGGGGACCGCAGAATTCACCTCAGCGGTCCCTCCTGTTCTATGGAGCGACAGGACTCCGCAGCTCTGCGATATTGAACTGGTTTTAAGAAACGGGGAAAAAGTCTCCGACCGCGCAACTTTCCGCTGGGGAGCCAGAAAAACGGAACGTGACGGAATGCAGTTCAAACTCAACGGTACTCCCACTTTTTTCAGAGGACTGACTGAACACTGTTACTTTCCGGAAACAACCAATCCCCACTTTGATAAAGAAAAGTATCTGCGTGATTTGGGAAAACTGCGTGAAGCAGGATTCAATTTCATCCGCTGTCACACCTGGTGTCCGCCGGAACCGTTTTTTGATGCCTGCGATGAACTGGGATATCTGGTTCAGGTAGAATTGCCGTCAGTGTGGAATTTTGATGAAGCAGAATCCGTATTGCGTCTGCTCCGCCGCCACACATCTCCGGTGATTCTGTGCGAAGGCAATGAAAAAGTCATTGATGAAACAGCAATTCTGCGTCTTCAACAACTGGCGGATTTGATGCGGAATACGGCTCCCGGAATGTTATTCAATCCGCAGGAGGCAATGCGGGGAATAGAGTATGAATTTACGCCCGGCAGAAAAATCACAACTGAACCGTTTTCATACGATGCTGAACGTCTGGATCGGGTCAAAGCATTTTCAGATTGTTTCGGAGCTCTTGCCGGAGAATTCAGTTATCAGCATGATACCTTCTGCGGCAGAGAACCGGTGGAAAAGCGTTTGGCTGTTTATGACCGTCCCTGCCTGCTGCACGAATCAGGAATCCTCGGCGGCTACCTTGACTTTTCTCTTGAAAAGCGTTATGAAGGCACTTTCATCGGAACAGACCTGTTCAAAGCCGCAAGAGAACACATGCAGAAACACGGTGTTTATGAAAACGCCCGTCTGTACTATGAAAAAAATACTTTGTTTATTTCCGCCTGCCGGAAACAGCTTGTGGAAAATATCCGCAGTCTCCGCAATGCCGCCGGCTTTGATTATCTCGGCGGAATAGATACCCATTGGCATCTGATCGGCTATCCCTGTGGAATACTCAACGAGTTTTATGAAGAAAAATTCGGAGAAAGCATTGCCGATGTCCGCCGTTACTGTGGAGAGAGCATTTTAATCTGCAGTGCCTCAAACCGCCGCAACCGTCTTGCCGGAAGTCAATTCTGCGAGACTGTTGAATTTGTCTGTTATGAAGCTGAAGAAGTCGCAAATGCAGAATTTCTCTGGCGTTTTGAAGATGTTGACGGTCATACGGTTGTCTCCGGACGCAAGACCTGCGGTCAAATGTCTCCGGGCTGCATCATTCCGCTTGAGGAAATTTCTTTTGTTCTGCCGGAAAGTTCCGCAGGAACAGAATATACACTCAAAGCGCAACTTAACGCAAACGGAAAAGTCTGGAACAATTTCTGGAGTTTCTGGGTATTTCCTGAAAAAAAGACAATTTGTTCGCCGCAAGTTAAAACCGCTGCAGCCCTCACGCCGGAACTGGTTGAATTTATAACCGGGGGCGGCAGAGTATTGCTGACAGGAAACTTTCCCGGAGAGATGATGAGGGAAGTTTTCCGTTCCCACACCTCAGGGCGCTCCATCGGACACAGCGGCGCATTGATGCATCCGCATCCGTTATGGGAAAAATTTCCGCAAAACGGTTATTTGAACTGGCAATTTCTGCCGTTGATGGAAAACAGTTTTTCTTTGGTTTACGACAGAGACATGCCGGAATTTTCACCGGTATTCAGTCTGATACCATCTTTTAAAATGGTCAAACATAAATCCATGTTGTCAGAATTTTCTGTCGGGAAAGGTCACTTGATGATCTGCGGTTTCAACCTTGAAGCAGACGATCCCGCCTGCCGGTACATGAAATATGCTTTAACGGCATATCTTGACGGAGAAAATTTTGCAGCATCACCAATCTGGAAGCCAGCGGATCTGCTGAAAAAAATCAACACCGCAACATTCAGCAGAACCGGAAAAAAAATAGATGAGGGCGGACGCCCCATTGATTGAATAACACGCGCATTTGGAATACTTGATGGCATCGGGGGTATGCAGGGCGCGGGGGCGTGACGCTTCAGTCTGACTTGTCGGACAGGTCGGACCTGTCTGACAAAATGGGGGCGTCATGTAATACCCCGATGGTTTGCCTGCCGCTGTGCGGGATGACGCGGGTAAGAAAAGCGCAAATTTACCGCCATATCCCGGGGATTGTCAAGGGGCTTTTACCCCTTGACCGGTCGGGCAACGCACCCGACCGC
>JAZQYS010000034.1:0-2060 GCA_045633645.1 Victivallaceae bacterium
CCATCACCCGCGACTTTGACTGGAGCGAAACAGAAAACAACAAACTGCTTTTTGAAATGACTTCAAAATACGGTACGCCGTATTTCTCAAACTACGTCAACAGCGATATGGAACCCAGCGATATCCGTTCCATGTGCTGCCGTCTGCGTCTGGATCTGCGTGAACTGCGCAAGAAATCCGGCGGTTACTTCGGCAGCGGTGAAAGCACCGGTTCCATCGGCGTTGTCACCATCAACATGCCCCGTATCGCTTACCTCGCCAAAGACAAAACCGACTTCTTTGAACGTCTGGACCACATGATGGATATTGCCGCACGTTCTCTTAAAATCAAACGTGAAGTTATTTCCAAACTGCTGGAAGAGGGACTTTATCCCTACACCCGCCGTTATCTTGGCAAATTTGACAACCACTTCTCCACGATCGGTCTGGTCGGTATGAACGAAGTCGGTCTCAACGCCAACTGGCTGCGTGCGGATCTCACCCACCGCGAAACTCAGGAATTTACCATGGAGGTTCTCAACCACATGCGTGAACGTCTTTCTGATTATCAGGAACAGTACGGTGACCTCTACAACCTTGAAGCGACACCGGCAGAATCCACCTCTTACCGTCTTGCCAAGCATGACAAAAAACGTTTCGGCGACATCATTGCCGCCGCCGGAGATTGCGGAACGCCCTATTACACCAACAGTTCCCACCTGCCCGTGGGATATACCGACGATATCTTTGCCGCCCTGGATATTCAGGACGAACTTCAGACGCTCTACACCTCCGGAACAGTCTTCCACGCCTTCCTCGGAGAAAAACTGCCCGATTGGAGAGCTGCGGCAACTCTGGTCCGCAAGATTGCTGAAAACTATCGTCTGCCCTATTACACACTGTCTCCGACCTACTCTGTCTGCCGCAACCACGGTTACGTTGCCGGAGAAGCCTTCAAGTGTCCCGATTGCGGAGAAAAGACTGAAGTTTACAGCCGTATCACCGGTTACTACCGTCCTGTCCAGAACTGGAACGACGGCAAGTCCCAGGAATACAAGGACCGCCGCGTTTACGATGCCGGCGCCTCCATGGCACGCCGCTTTGCCCCCAATGCACCGACTGAACAGAAGTTGGCTGCTGCCGAAGCCGCCGCCGTTGAGGTAACTGTCGATACAGAAAAAACCGCCGACAGCGAAGTCAAGTTTGAGAAACTGATTCTCTTCACCACGACCACCTGTCCGAACTGCCGTATGGCAAAAACTTTCCTGGACCGCGCCGGTCTGCTGTATGACACAGTCATCGCCAACGAAGAGCCTGAATTGACCGCCAAATACGGTGTCCGTCAGGCGCCGACTCTGGTGGCAATTGCCAACGGAACTGCGGAAAAGATCGTCAACGTCTCCAACATCCGGCGTTTCATCGACGAGCTTTCAGCACCTGCTGATGCCGCTTTGTTCTGAAATATGCGGTATCGGTAAAGCGCAGAGCAAGGGGAAAACTTTTTTCACACGGAGAGAAGTTTTCCCCTTCTTGCGAACAGCGTTTTTGTAAAATTAAGAAAAACTTATTCAAGAGGTTCAGTTCATGTACGATATTGTCATCATCGGAGCAGGTCCGGCAGGTTTGACTGCCGCAATTTATGCCAGAAGAGCCAATAAAAGTGTTTTGATTCTTGAAAAAGAATCTTTCGGCGGTCAGATCACTTATTCTCCCAAAGTAGAAAACTATCCGGGTTTCCCCGAAATTTCAGGTGCCGAACTGGGAGAAAAACTGGTAGATCAGGCTCTCAACCTGGGTGCGGAAATTGAACTGGATACAGTTGTTGAAGTCCGCAATATGCCGTCTTTCAAAATCGTCCGCGGCGAGCATGGCGAATATCAGGGACTTTCAGTCATCGTCGCTGCCGGCAGCCGTCACCGTCAACTGGGACTGCCCCGCGAAAATGAATTTATCGGCAACGGTGTTTCATATTGCGCCCTCTGCGACGGAGCGTTCTACAAAGACCGCAAAATCGCCGTCATCGGCGGCGGCAACACTGCGCTGCAGGATGCAGTGCTGCTCTCGGACGGTTGCGAGAAGGT